>CAJOLV010000009.1 GCA_905235515.1 uncultured Bacilli bacterium
GAAAAGTCGTTCAACAATAACTGAGCACATTAATAATATTTTTACCGAAGGCGAATTAGAACAAATGACTTCCGTCGGAATTTCCGACCGAAGTAATCATAGGCCAGCAAAATTGTATAATCTTGATGTTGTTTTGGCGGTCGGTTTTGGCAATATATTGTTCTGCTCCTCAAACAAAAACTGGATTTTTTGCATCCAGTCTTTGTCGATTATTAATAATCGATGTTGGTAACTGTCCCAGAGAATATCACATCGTTATCACTATTAGTAAGGATATAACCAAACTCTTTATCAACGATGAATGTCTCGTAGACATCTGTATAAGGAATCTCGTCTGGTGCAGCCGCGCCCCCCATTGCCATCATGGTTATTGCAGCTCCTTCTATTCCTTTTTTATTTACATCGAGTTTAGCGATATGTCTGACTTCTTGACAATAAATCGCTATGTCCCCATTCACTAAATTAGTGAAATCACATTTATCAATATCAAATAAATCTTTAACATCAAAATCCTCTATTAACATGTCTTTTAAATCTAAATCACATTCCGCTTTAAATTCTGGGAAATAACATTCTGTATGATAGATTTCTCTTTTAATATCATCTTTAATGATGAGATTATTTTTATCTAAGACATAATTAAGAGTGTCTTTATTAAAGATATCCTTTAAATCTTTTCCTTCATTTGGTTTAACAAAATAGAGGCGATAGCCATGATCTGTTTCAGTAAAGAAACTAGAATAATCATCAGTGGTAATAGTCTTACCTAAGAAATGATAGCCATCTAATAATTGTTTTTTAGAAACACTTTTATCCCTATTAGTGAATTCTATATCTTTAGAGACATATTGTAAGTTATCTCCATAATCATTCCATAAATCTTTTAAATATAAAGTATTCATTAACACTAATAGAGTTAATTCTGAGAGTTTTAATTTTGGATTGATTAACCCTTTAGTTTTATCTTTGATAAATTCTTGAATTGCTTTATTAGAGTTTCTATTATCTTTATTAAAATCCGCGTGATAGGAATAACAATAATAATCATCTCTTAAAGCATCAAGTCCACTATCAAGGAGAGTGATATCATTATCAATCCAGATAGAGTTAGTTAATAATAGCTCAGATACTAATTTATCTTGGCTATAAATCTCTCTACTCATTTGATTAAAATACATCTTATAGAATTGATTAAATGAATCATAATCAATATCAAATGCTTTTAATAATTCTTCTCTAGTATTATTAGAGGCACTTCTAATCGCTAAACCTAGACATAATTCAATAGATAAAGGAGATAAAGTAATATTACTATTCTCTTTAAATTCTCTTTTAACAAATGAATCACTTAATCGAGAGGAAAAACCTCTTAACTTATCTTTAAAAGATAAATAATCTTCATCTAGATAGTTATATCTCTCAGTGTTTTTCACAGGCTCTCTTAAAAGAGTCATCTTATTAAGATGAGTATGACAACCACTAAGGATAAACACAGATGATAAGATTAATAACTTTTTAAACATATAAAATATTATACACTCATTAAGACTATATTAAAACTAGAGCCATATGACTCTAGTCTTATTAATTAATAAATATTAATTATTTAGATTCTTTCTTTCTCTTGATGAAGAAGAATCCACCTAACGCCACTAATGAGATTGTGGAGGCAACCACGATGATGACAACAATACTATTAGAATTATCATCAACAATTGGATTTATGCCAAAATTTGTTCCAGAAGAAGACCTTCCCAAAAAATTAGTTAACCCAGTATATTTGGCAATAATGTAATCATACATTTCTTCTAAAGCATCTAACTCAGAGTGATCATAATCATCAGAGTTTTGCAAGTATGTCTTTGCGTTAGCACTTAAAGCGCTGAATGCAGTATTTTGATTAGCCCAAGCAGTTGACATAGCGGAAGGAGCAGCACCAACTGGATTGTTTTTGGTATTTTCGCAAATAGTACTAATTGCGTTAACAAAATCTCTAGCAAATTGAAGCGCTTCGTTTTCATATAAAACTTCAAAATAGTACTCATTGGAGCTACCTAATTTGACATATAAATTGAACGCCGCCGTGACATTAACCTCAACGTTATTGTTGTCTTTTCTAGCTTGGATTCCATCTAAATCACTCGCACCACAAGAATCAACATCAAGCCAAATATCATTTCCATTAATGGTTAAAACTGCCTTGACTTCAACATCTTTTATAAAAGTGTAATTTAATAAACTCCATTGTGCGGCGTAACCATATTCAGAATAATTAGTAGTTTCAGACATTGCTGTGCCAGTTCCCCATGAATTTGCCTCTGTTTTTAAAACCGCAGATACTTCACCAGACGACCAAGTACTGCTTTCATCCCAGTTTGTAATTTTGCAAAGATTCTTTGAAGCAAAATCTTCTGTATAAGAACTCTTATTCCAACGTATGCCTGTGTTTCCAGGAGAGCAACGATAGAATTCAACAAGACTTAATCCAGTTATATCAATAGATACAACCCAATAATCTTCAGCTATTTTTTTAGCTTCTGTATAAGTATTAACGGTTCCGTTCCATGTTCCTAAACAAATACTTTCACTGTCCCAGCCATCAAAAGCGCTACAATCTAAATAGAATGACTTATAGTTAGTTGCAGCACTTGCTGATTTAACTTCGCCTCTATTTGCCTTGATACCAGCAAATGCACCAAAGCCCATTGCAGCAGTGACACCTAAAGTGATAAAAACATTTTTAATTTTCATTCAGCATTCCTCCTCCAGAGAAAATATCGATGTATAGTAAAATGATCTGTGTCTCTATTATTTCAAGTCTTCACATAAAAATCCACCATTTTTATTTAAAATGGAAAAAAACACGATTTTTCTTTAAAATTTAAATTTTATTTTAGATTCAGTCTTAACATTTCAGTCGGTGGATTTTTTTGTGCATCTATTATACATTAGAGCCATATATTAGCCTTTTTAAGGAGGAAATTTCTTATGAGAAAAAGAAACATATTTGCAATAGCAATTGCTTCTATGACCTTAGCGTTAGGCGTTGGAGCAGGATTAAAAGTAAACAAAGTTCAAGAAGCTAAAGCTGCGTCAACCGTTCGCATGTATGTTGATGTTAGTTCTTGGTCAGAAGGAACATGGACAGATGCTAATGCATTAACATATGCTTATGTTGCTGGCGGAACAACAAGTGTTGCATGGCCTGGTCAACAAATGACATTATCTTCAGTAACTGGTATCTATTACTTAGATATTTATGATGATGACACAACCGTTAATTTCTTGCGTGTCAATCCTAACGACAAAACAGGATCTGGCGTTTGGACAAGAGTTGTGAATGAATGGAAATCAGACATTTCATTGCCAAATGATTATTCATCAAAAAACGTGTTTAAAGTTTATCATTCTGGCTATGATGATTGGACCTATGCTGGTTCTTGGGATTATGTTGAACCATCGGTTTCTGACGGAGCTTACTTAAGAGGAGACTGGACCAACGGATGGAGTACAGCCGGACAAAAAGCAATGACAGCAATTACAACTGGAACAAAATATTCAATCGACAACGTTGCCTTAGGCGCTGGCGGAACAGTTAAAATGGTTACATTTTCTCGTGGCTATATTTCTTGGGCACAACCAGGAACAGTTTCTTCCACAAACAGCGACAAATTCCCTGCGGCTAAAGAGGAATCAATGAATAATGTTACAGTTACAAACGCTGGTGTCTATACAATTGTTTTACAAAAAAACAACGATGTTTGGGATTATACATTCACTGGATCACTCCCTGCCGAATATGTTGCCGCAGTTGAATTCTGCGATGATTTTAAAACATCAATGGGCAAGTATTGTCCAGTTACAGGAAGCGATGGTAATAAAGGTTTAGCAAAACTAGAAAGCGAATGGTCTGATTTTGCAAATAGATTTAATAATGCAAGCTTTGCAAATTCCCGCCCATATTTAACAGATGCAAATCCATCTGATGCAACTTTCATCGAATTCCAAGAAAGATATGATTCCATTATGGGCGATTATTACAGTTCCTTGAGCTCATACAATTTCTTAGGTAGAAGTTATACTCCAGCCAACACAACTATTGAAATGGTAAACAATCAAACCAACACAGTCGCTGTTGTTGTGATTATTATCTCCACTATTTCTTTAGTGGCCTTAGGCGGATTTTTCTTCATTAAGAGAAAGAAAGAAAACTAATATATAGATTATATCAATAACGAAGTGGACCTCTTCAGAGGTCTACTTTTTATATAGCCCACTACTATGGCTATAATCTAGGTAGTGAGGTGATATATATGGTGTATGCCTATTTAAGAGTGTCTACTGATACTCAAACTGTGGAGAACCAAAGATATGAAATTAATAGATATGTAGAATCTAAAGGACTAATTGTGGACCACTTTGTGGAAGAGAAGATATCTGGTGGAAAAGAAGTATCTAAAAGGAAATTAGGTAATCTGTTAAGAAGATTAAAGAAAGGAGATATCTTAATTGCTAGTGAGATATCTAGACTCGGGAGATCGTTATATATGATTATGGATATCCTTAATCTTTGTATGGAAAAACAAGTACTAGTGTTCACTATTAAGGATAACTTCCATTTAGGGGATGATATTGAGTCTAAAGTTTTAGCCTTTGCCTTCTCTTTATCCGCGGAGATAGAGAGGAGATTAATATCGCAAAGAACTAAAGAAGCTCTATTAAGAGTGAGAAGTGAAGGAAAAATATTAGGAAGGCCTAAAGGTAAGAAGAATAATCACTCTAAAGTATTAGATAGATTAGATATCATCAAAGACTTATTTGATAAAGGGCTACCAATATCTAAAATTGCTAAAAGAGTAAAACTACACCCTAATTCGATATATAAATTAAATTTAAATAAATTTAATGGCTAATTTTTTAGCACTCTACTTGACTAAGTGCTAATTGCGATTAAAATTAATAATGAAACTAGTCCTCTCCTTGAACTAGCGAAAGGAGTTTTTATGAAAGAAATTAAAAAATTTGAAACAGAAAGTAAAGAATTACTCAACTTAATGATTAATTCGATTTATTCCAACAATGAGATTTTTTTAAGAGAATTAATCTCTAATGCCTCTGATGCGATTGATAAATATAGATATTTATCATTAACTAGCCAGGGCCAAGTGCCATTATTAGAGCATTCTATTTCTATCTCATTAGATAAAAAGAATCGTACTATTACTATTTCTGATAACGGCATTGGTATGTCTAAAGATGATTTAATCAATAATTTAGGTACGATTGCTAGAAGTGGTTCTAAAGATTTTATGAACAAAATCAAAGAAGCAAAAGAAAAGAAAGACTTAGATATTATTGGCCAATTTGGTGTTGGCTTCTATAGTGCTTTTATGGTTGCTTCTAAGATTGATGTTTTAACTAAGACTTATGATGGCCAAGCTTATCTATTCTCTTCTGATGGAGAAGATAGCTATTCTATTGAAGAAGCGGATAAAAAAGATAACGGCACTTCTATCACTTTATATTTAAAGAAGTCTAGTAAAGAGATTGATTATGATAAATATCTAGAAGAATATGAAATCAAAGATTTAGTGAAACGCTACAGCGACTACATCAGATATCCAATTAAAATGATGTGCACTACTACTAAACCAAAACTAGATAAAGATGGTAATGAGATTAAAGGTGAAACTGAGCAAGTTAATGAAGAACAAACCCTTAATTCAATGATTCCTCTTTGGAAGAAAAATAAAAAAGATGTCAGTGAAGAAGAATTAAATAAATTCTATAAAGATAAATTTATGGATTATGAAGATCCTCTTATCTCCTTATTTATTAATGTCGATGGAAAGATTACTTATAATTCATTATTATTCATCCCTTCTCATATCCCTTATAACTTATATAGTGAAAATTATGAAAAAGGATTACAGTTATATTCAAAAGGTGTCTTTATTAAAGACAAAGCCCCTGAACTTATCCCAGATTATTTAAAATTTGTCAAAGGTTTAGTGGATTCTCCAGACCTCAATTTAAATATTTCTCGTGAGATTTTACAACATTCACCAATCATGAGTAAAATTGCTGAAAATGTTGAGAAAAAGATCGTTGATAAATTAAAAGAAGTCTTAAAAGAAGATAAAGAAAAATATATTCAATTTTGGAAAAACTTTGGAGAGCATATTAAATATGGTATTTACTCTACTTATGGAAGTAAAAAAGAACTCCTTCAAGATATCTTATTATTCCATTCTTTAAATAATAATGATGAATATATCACTCTTGATGAATATAAAAATAAGATGTCTAAAGAGCAAAAAGCTATTTATTATGTCTCTGGAGAAAATCTTGATGCAATCAAGTTATTACCACAGATAGAAAGATATAAAAAGCTTGGTTATGATGTTTTATTACTCGATCAAAGAATTGATGAATTCGCTATCATGATGATGCACGATTATGAGAAGGTAGAATTTAAATCTATTACTGATGATGCAACTAATGAAATCAGTAAAGAAGAGCAAGAAAAGATTGATAACACTACTGCGGATAATAAGAGATTACTCGATAATATCAAAGAGGGATTAAAAGACGAAATAGATGATGTGGTTATTTCCTCTAAATTAGTCGATTCACCACTTTGTTTAAGCACAAAAGATGGTCTCTCCTTAGAAATGGAAAAGACATTAAATGATCAACCTGGTAATGAAGAAAAAGTGAAAGCTAAAAAAGTATTAGAGATTAATCCAGATCACGAATTATTTAAAGCCTTTTCCTCTATTCAAGAAAATGATGATTTAGTTAAAGATTATGCATCTATATTATTAGATGAGGCAATGTTATTAGAAGGTAGAGAAATCGCTAATAAAAAAGAGTTTGTCAGAAAACTCAATGAACTAATGATTAAAGCGTTTTCTAAATAACATTTAATTCCATAGTAACCTGTATTAAATAATTTAGGGATCTCACTGAGATCCTCTTTTTTATATCTACACTACTTTGTTTTGAGTTTATAATGTTATTGATATGGCGGATAGCGAAAACAAAAAAGAATATATTAATCCCACTAATGCAGTACTTTTCATTTTGCATTTCTTAGTATTAGGTGTTTGGTTTTTACCTTTAGGTAAAATAACTGATAGCATCATCTTTTCTGGATACAAATTAATATTTGATAAAGATGTGCATCTTGATTTATACATTTGTATCTTTATTTTTCATGTTGTATCAATGTTTTTATCATTAGCGGGGGATTACAAAGTTGTTAAATGTATTACGCTTCCACTATTGTTGTTTAATTCAATTACTTCAATCGTTATTTTATATACCCAAGGTTTTATAGTGACATTTTGGGGATATTTAGTAATGGCTTTATACATGATTTGCATAGGTTTTTCTATATATGATTTATGCATTAGAGATGAAAAAAGTTGAGGTTCATTATGAAAAAGATGTTAAATATGGTGGGGAATGGGAAAGTTTTGTCCCTGTCACTACTGATAGAGAGAATCCATCTACATATGATGCTTTATTAGCCTTTAATGGAGCGGTTAGCACGATGTTCGCTAATGTGTTTAATATTGAAGTGGTTAATGGTCATAAATCTACTGGTACTGCTATGAGTGTGTGTTGGCTCTGGTTCTGGAATTACTTCTGATTCTTCTTCATCTTCTGGAAGAGGCACTTCAGGTGCTTCTCCACAACCAACTAAAGCAGAAATAGATAAAACTCCAATGGCTAATTTGATTAATGTTTTCATATATATACCCCTATCACTAACCTATTTCATTATAAATTGTCTTATACATATATTTCAATAATATGAAGCGCGTATACATATATGAGAACTAAATAGTTATAGGTTAAAAGAAAAGAGCACTTTGCAGTGCCCTTAACCAAGGATAGCAGAATCACTCATCACATCATCTTTACTCGCGGAGGAGAACATGTTAAGTAGTTGTTCAATGGTGAGTTTTTGTTTTTCTTCTCCTTGGATATCCACGACTATATTGCCATTAGACATCATGATTAAGCGATTGCCATATTTAATCGCATCCGCCATATTGTGGGTAACCATAATTGTGGTTAAATGGTTTTCTAAAACAATCTTATTAGTCAGTTCTAATACCTTACTAGCAGTCTTAGGATCTAATGCTGCTGTATGTTCATCAAGTAAGAGAACTGGTTTAGTAACGTCAAAGCGTCTAAATTCTTGATCAAACTTATTAAATGCTTCTTTAATTTGTTCGCGTTGTTCCTGAATTGATAATTTTTTATTATTTTTAATTTCTTGTTTTTTATTTAAAAATTCTTGATGGAGATTCTTATAGGCTGTTTCGACTTCAAGCTTTGCTTTGGCTTTATCTTTAGCTTCAAATCTCACATAATCTTTTCGAATTTGTTTATGACTTGGTAATTGAGACATAGTCGCCATTAAGAGAGTGAGAGCTTGTCTTTGTCCACCACTTAATAGACCAACTTTTTGATGAATCTTATTTTCTAAACCTAAATCTAAACTCTTTAATTGTTCAATAAAGAATTCTTTATCATTTTTTCTAATAGACCATCTAAATAATGATCTAGTTTTACCTCTCCCTCTGGCAAGAGAAAGATTTTCTAGCACTGTCATATCAGTAGCGGTCCCTTTCATCGGGTCTTGAAAGACTCGTCCAAAATATGGGGCTCTTTGATATTCTTTTAAATGGGAGACATCCACTCCATTAAGTAAGATTAATCCTTCATCAGCTTCTAACGAACCAGAGATGATATTTAAGAGAGTAGACTTACCCGCTCCATTACTGCCAACAATGGTGATGAAGTCTCCTTCGTTTAACATTAAATGAAGGTTATTAATCGCGACGTGTTCATTAATCGTTCCAGGGTCAAAAACCTTTCGAATATTCTTCACTTCAATCATAGGGAGTTAGCCTCCTTAATCTTTTTATTCTTAAAGTGCTTTTTAATCTTCATTCCATATTTCTTTTGTAGATAAGGCACTCCGAGGAAGATTGCTACCACTACTGCGGAAAGCATCTTTAATAATTCGGTATTAAGTCCGAGGAACACGACTGTTTGGAAGATGATGAAGTAGATGATACTTCCTATTACCACACCTGTTAATCTAGCAAAGAAGTTAGGCGATATCTTAGAGACTATTGCTGTACCGATCACGACTGCGCATAGGCCAATAACAATTGCCCCTCTTCCCATATTGACATCAGCAAAGCCTTGATATTGACTTAAGAGAGCGCCCGCTAAAGCGACTAATCCATTAGAGATCATTAAGCCTAAGACAATATTAAATTTAGTGTTAATACCTTGGGCTTTTGACATATGAGGATTATTACCTGTCGCTCTAATTGAGGCCCCTAGTTCTGTGCCAAAGAAGAGATAGAGTAAGCCAATTATTGCTAAAGCAATCAAACCAATTTTCCATAAGGCATCACCAATGTTTAATTGAGATAATAGGACATAATATTGTCTCACTGATATGGCGATATTAGATTTACCATGTGATATCACTAAATTAATAGACCAGAGAGTTAATTGGGTGAGTATTCCAGCTAATATCGGTGGGATGCCTAAAAAGGCATGTAATAAACCAGTAATCAATCCACACGCTAATCCAGCGGCGAAGCTAACTAATAAAGCGAGAAAGAAATTACCTCCATTAGTGATAATAATCGCTGAGACTATTCCACCAGTAGCAAAACTACCATCCACTGTTAAATCAGGAATATCTAATACTTTATATGTGATATAGACACCAATAGCCATAATCCCCCAGATGATTCCAAGAGATATCGCGCTTGGTAAACTTGATAAATAATTTAACATATTATTCCATTTCAACTGCGGTATATCCCTCTGGTGGGGTGATACCTAATCTTTGGCAAATGACTGGATTATATTTCTTGACTGGATGTTCATCATATTCAATTTCCATTGTCTTAATATCCGCGTTATCTAATAAGATCTTCGCAGCCATTTCACCAGTTTTGACACCAATATTGTAATAAGAGATTGATAAGGTGACCGCACCACAACCTTTACATAATCCTTCTTCACCTGCCACGACTGGTAATTCCTTTTGAGAACAAACACTATCTATGATAGAAGCATTGCTTGCACATGTATTATCAGTAGGAATATATAAGACATCAATTGAGTCCGCTTTCGCGTTAAGAACACTATTGATATCGTTGCTATCAGAAAACGCCATCGATTCTACTTGTAGACCTAATTTAGTTAATTCATCAGCGACAACATCAACTTGATATTTAGAATTAGCTTCTGCTGAGCAATATAAGATGCCGACCTTTTGCGCGGTAGGAAAGATTTCTTTCACCATTTTGGCTTGTTCATCTAATGGGGCCAAATCACTAGTGCCACTAATATTAGTGCCTGTTGCACCAGAGAAATTATCAATTCCTAAAGCCACACCATATTCAGTAATTGATGTTCCTAAAATTGGAATAGTTAATGTCGCGTTAGCGGCAGCTTGTAAAGCTGGGGTGGCGTTTGCCATCAATAAATCCACTTTCTTATTCACAAATGAATTAACAATTGTTGTGCAGCTATTCGCTTCTCCTGCGGCATTTTGTAAATCAAATCTGACGTTTTCTTCACCTAATCTTTTAATCACTTCATCTTTAAACCCTTCTGTCGCAGCGTCTAATGCTGGATGGGGGGCCAATTGACAAATCCCGATGGTAAATTTCTTTTTGCTACTACAGCCTCCTAAGGCCATACATGTGGTTAATGCAATTAATGCAAACATACCTTTTTTCATAAGTGTCTCCTCCTAGTTAAGAAAAAAGTTTGGCGTTATTGACACCAAACTATTTATTTATATCTTTTACTAGCAGGTGCCCTATCAATAATGTTAATCAGTAACACCTAAACAAAAGAGCCAAGTATTATTGATCATTCCTTGGATAATAATAGCCGTAAAAGTAATAGTTAACGTGCTTCATACTTTTCTCTTTTATGGGTCTTATTATAATCCTATTTGTTGATATAGCAATAATTAATTCAATATTTTTAGCGCAAAAATACCGAGTTAAGAAGATAGAGATTTCCTTATTAAAACACTAGAAAATGTTCCAAAAGCAAATGAAGAATTGAAGAAGTTGTTCAAAGAAATGATAACTTAGTCATCTCTAAAAAAGCCTTTTAGATATGATTGATAAATCAATGGAAAATCTCAAACAAGGTATTGTTTCAGAACCAATTAAAATCAAATAGTTAATCTTTAACATTTATTGAATAATAAAAAAGAAAAAGGCATACTATTATTAGCGATTTAAAAGAAAGGATATCCACATGTACAAATTAATATTAGTCAGACATGGTGAAAGTGAATGGAATAAACTCAATCTTTTTACTGGTTGGACAGATGTCGAATTAAGTGAAACCGGTAGAGCGGAAGCCAAAGCTGCTGGCCAAGGTTTAAAAGAATTAGGTGTTAAATTTGATGTTTGTTTTACCTCTTATTTAAAAAGAGCTATCCATACATTAAATTACATCTTAGATGAAATGGATTTAGCCTATTTACCAGTTTATAAAGCTTGGCAATTAAATGAACGTCACTATGGCGCGCTTCAAGGTTTAAATAAAGCCGAAACAGCGGAAAAATTTGGTGAACCACAAGTCAAGCTCTGGAGAAGAAGTTATGATGTTCCACCACCAGAATTAGATCCAAAGGATCCAAGATGCCCAGCTAATCAAGAAACTTATAAAAACGTTAATAAGAAAGAACTCCCATTAACTGAATCTTTAAAGATTACAGTCGAAAGAGTTGTTCCATATTTCAATGAAAAGATTAAACCAGAATTAGAAGCTGGTAAAACCGTCTTAGTGGCCGCTCACGGTAATTCCTTAAGAGCGTTAATTATGCATTTAGAACATATGTCTGAAGAAGACGTCATTAATCTTAACTTACCTACCGGTGTCCCAGTCATTTATGAATTAGATGATAATTATGAAGTTATCTCTAAACAATATGTCGGTGACCAAGAAGCCATCAAAGCAAAAATGAACGCTGTGGCAAACCAAGGCAAAGTACAAAAATAATTAATATATTATTAATTGTGAAAAAAGGAGTGTTTACGCTCCTTTATTTTTGTTCTCCACTATTTCCACTCAAGTTCAATTGTCTTTTTTTCACAACATCAAGCTAGTAGTTTCCAAAGCCAACTAATCTAATACCGAAGTGTTCATATGATTGTGCCCATTTAGCAATAACAGCAAAATAACAACAAGAAAACCTTTTTTATATTTGAGATTTTGATAACTTATCTACTTAATATCCAAAAGATTAAATTAACTAAAAAAATAAAGATAATATCGTAGAAAATTAGATGTTATTTAAGAATTCATCAATTTCTTGATTAGATGGAGCGACATGTATCGCTCCTTTCTTTTGTGTGGCTAATCCGCCAGCGACATTGGCTCTCTTAAGAGCGGTGATGATATTATCATCGTCATTCATATCTAAACCTTGATCAACACTATAGAGGAAATAGGAATAGAAAGCATCCCCTGCACCTGTTGTGTCTACTGGTTTAAGTGGATATGAACTAACTTTAATAAATTTATCTTTGCTATAGAAGATAGAGCCATCTTTTCCAAGGGTCACTACTGCGATTTGTTTATCATTTAATAATGCTTTTAGACCTTTTAAGACATCTTTTTGATTAGATAGTAATTCTAATTCTTCTTCAGTGAATTTAATGATATCCGCGCATTTAAGGGATTTTAAGAATATATCTTTGGCTTCTTTTTCACTTTTAAAGATGTCATCACGATAATTGACATCAAAAGAGATTAAGCAATTGTAATTATTATGAATATACTCAATAGCGGAATAATAGAAATCTCTCCCTTGTTGATACGAGAGCATTAATGAACCGATATGAACAATGGAGATTTTTGATAAATCAAATTTCTTTAATTGATTGATATCTAATAGATAGTCACTACCGCTGTCTCTTTTAAATCTAAATGATCTTTCACCATTATCAAGAGTAACAATTGCTTGAGTAGTTTCTCTACCTTTAATCACATCAATATAAGCATTAGGTAATTTCTTTTTTGCAAAATCTAATAATAGATGACCATATTCATCTGGTGATACCGCTCCATAGAAGGAGGCTTCACCATTAAAATGGGCAATATTACTTGCTACGTTAAAAGGCGCTCCACCAGGATAGGCTGTCTTTTTATCACCTTCAATAAATATATCTACTAAGATTTCTCCAACTGATAACACCATAACAACATCTCCAATAAAAAACCGAGAGTTGGCTCGGTTTAATTATATAATTAATTATTAGTTTTGTTTACGTTTTTTAAAGAAGAATAATCCGCATAAACCCACTAATGCGATTGTAGAAATAACAACAATGATAAATTCTGCATTATTGCCTGTTCTAGATAGCAATGAGTTAGAGGAATTTCCACTTTCGGTTGGTGTGAGATTATTTTTAGAAATAATGGCTGGAATAACTGTTCCTAAATTACCTTTCACAACCGCTTTTTCATACCAATTGCCAGAAGCGTCTGTGCCTCTTGTATAATCTTCAGATGCATTAACGATAGCTCTTGCATCATTGGTCAACGCTGAATAATCATCACAAAGATCTTGCAATTCATTTGAAGTAAAACCAGAACAATCTAAATATTTAAATGATCCATTAGCGCGGAAGACACTGTAGTAGTTTTGTAAGAAATCATATGCTTCTTTAAGAGCGGAAGTATCTTCTGCTGGTCCATCATCAAATGCATAGTCAACTCCACCAGCACCTTCAACAGCATTAACATAAACATCTTTTAAAACGGGATATGTGGCTGTGCCATTATTTTGGGTAGCAACTTCCACTTTAAATCCTGGTAATTCAGAATAATTTGCTTTTAATTCATCAAAATAGACAGCATTCCATCCACCAGGTTTATTAGCGACATCAGCAATACCGATTTGGACTAATCTACCCGCATATTTTGAGAAATTGACAACGTGTCTTACTAATGTACAAACATTCACTTCACCTGTGGCGACTAAATGATTATCGCCATTAGAAACAAATGTTTTGCAGTCTACCCACGCTAAATCATTAGCGCTTTCAAAGTCGATTAAGTGTAATGAAGCAGAATTACCTGCCATTTTAATACTGACGATACCATTTTCTGGTAAACGGAATGGTTTAGAAATGAATCTATAGACAGAATCATCGCTAGCGACATAACCAAATTCATGATCGGTATAGTCATCGTTCGCACCACCATACCATCCTTTAAAGAATCCGTTAGTGTTATTGAATGGTAAATTGAATCCGCCATTACGATATGTGGACTGAGAAATGACTCTATCTTGATGTCTTTCACCAATACTATCGTCTCCGTAAAGATCTTTGACCCAATTGGCGTTAAATGATTCTTGAGTATCAAAGCTTTCAGCAAAGCCATTTTCATAAACGAAACCATTTCTTAAACTTCCATTTAAGCGATAATGATTCCTTAATGTAGCAATGCTGGCTTCTTCTGCTTCTCCATTTTGGCAACTAGAATAATATAGCCATTGAGCATCGGAAACTTGTTGATGTGTTTGGTTAACGTGTAAATAGCCAAATTCATTCGCACCGTAGTCATTTCCCCTACCATCAACTAAATCGACAGACATATAAAAATCGCCATTCAAAGCCGCATACTCTTCATCGGAAATAAAGAAGTTTCTTAAAACCAAAGTAGTTTTTGAGAATGTATCATTCCAGAAATCATGAACATATGTTGGTTCTGTAGCATCTTCACTAGCCCATAATTTGAAGACTAATTTAACATCTGAACTCTCGCCAACATGGTTATTATTAGCACAGCCGTATTGGAAATAAATCCATTGAGTGGTTTGACGCCATTTACGTGAATTCAATGTTCCTGTCCAGCCTTCATGGTCTAAACAGCCATCAAAAACTGACCCCAAGGCATTTAAAGTTTTTCCATTCCAGCAGGTTGCTTCAGTACCTCTAAATGTTCCAGCATCAGCTACCCAGTTAGTAAAGAAGGCTTCATTCATCTCAATAGATGTTTCTGGGTCATCAGCTTTTGCTTTTTCTACTTGGATTTTAGCAGAGACACTCGCTACTGCGGCAGTTGCTAAAGCAGTTGCGCCAAGCAAAACAAATAATTTTTTCATAATAGTATCACTCCTTTATAAATTGTTTCAATTATTCCAAACAGCTTGTTTTTATTTTAACACATTATAATGTGTTTAACCTTTAATTATTTTTAAATTCTTCATTCTTTTTGATAACAATTAATAAAACCGTTAATAAAGAGACAGAAGAAATTAAGATACTAGCGGATAAAATTGATCCACCGCAACCTTTCTTTTCTGGTTGTTCTGGTTCTGGTTCAGGTTGTGGCTCTGGTTCTGGATCAACTGGGTCAATAGGATCGACTGGGTCTACAGGGTCAACAGGTGTTGTTTCGCTGTCTTTCCAACTAGCCACTAGTGTTAAATCGCTATTAACATCGATGATTTGACCAACTTGATATTGTTCACTACCGATTAACCAGCAATCAAATTCTTGTCCCTCAGGAGCGATAAATGTACAAGATGGTAAGGTATAATCACCTTCTACATCAGTAACATCTGCCATTTCACCTGTTCCACCATTAGAGTCAAAACTAATTGTGTAAGAATCTTCTATGACTGAAATTTTCTTCCATTTAGCAAATACTTCAGTATCACTGACAATATCTACTTTATCCCCCGCAGCGTATAATTCATTTTTAATAATCCAACAATCAAATTCTTTACCTTCGGGTGCAATAAATGTACAAGTAGGTAAAGTGAGTTGTTCTCCTTCATTTACCTCAACATTTTCCATTGTGCCTGCTCCACCATTGGAGTTAAAGGTGACTGTGAAAACAGCAATTTTCCATTGCGCAGTAATTGTCACATCCGCTGTAACAGCGATTTTATCACCAGGTTGTTTTATTTCTTCATCGCTACCGACTTTCCAACCGGCAAACGCTTTACCTTCCGGAGCGGTAAAACCACATTGTGGTAAAGAATATTCTCCTTTAATTGCCACATTAGTCATAGAACCACTACCACCATTAGAGGCAAAAGTTACTGTGAATGTTTCATATTCATCCACTAATGCACTGAAGGATGTTGATATTTCATTACTTGCGGTAACGCCTTTGCGATACCATTCGTTAGAAAATTCTTGATTGTATTGTAAATCAGTAGATTTATTAACGATTTGTTGAGCATCACTATCTAAAGCGAGATATTCATTCACGATTTGTTGTTTAGTTTCTTCACTTGCTTTAGCGTAGTTAAATTCATTATCTGGTGAACGTAAAGCACTATAGTAATGTTTCAAGAATTTATAGGCATTATAGATTGGTGTTTCATCAACTGTTGTGACATCTTCCTTTGGAAGTTTATATTTTAAACCATTAGAGTCGTTATCAATATGAGTGCTAGCGATATATTGGTCAAAATAATACATATGAGCGACATCTTGTAAACCTTCACCACATTGTTGACTGGTGGTATCGATATCAAATGATGGATATGATTCATAATTAGTGATTAATTCATCGAAATAGCTAGATGCCCATTGGTCTGAATAAACATCCGCTAAAGCGAGTTGAATAGTTTTACCTAAATATTCACTCAAATTGATATAATGTCTGACCATCGTCACAGTGTTAAAGCCTAAATATTGGCTCTTTTCATCACCATTTAAATTAAATGTTCTTAAGTCGGCCCACGCTAAGTCTTCTTGAGTTTCAGCATCGATAACATGTAAAGAAGCAGATTTACCAGCCATTTTGATACTAACTAGGCCTGTTCCACCTAATACAAATGGACGAGATTTAAATCTATAAATAGGATTGTCACTAGCGACATATCCTTGTCCGTTTTCTCTATAACCACGGAAGAAGGAAGAACCAGTTTTATTAAATGGCATCGTACTATAATCCGCACCACTACGATATTCATAAATGGATAAAAGTTCATCTGGATAGCGGTCTAAAACTTCAAAATTATCGTAATTAACATCTAGATACCAATGGTTTAAGAAGTTAGTTTTGCTATCAAAATTCTCATCGATATTAGAAGCAGTCTTTAAAAAGACCTTCTTTAAATCCGCGTTAGCTAAATAATGGCCAAAAATATTCCTTGGATTATAATCGTTAACTTCTACTAATTGGATGTGGTTGAGATAGTATCTCATCGCATCACCAACTTGTTCTTCTGTTTGGTTAACATGCAAATAACCAAAATTATGGAAACCATAATCCGCTCCTGGCCTTTGATCAATTAAATTGATATACATATCAAAACCATTTTCCTGGTCTAATAAAGCATATTGTTCATCAGGAATCTTAAAATATCTTAAAAGCATTGGGTTACCACTGAAAGTATCGTTTTCCATTGTGAAAGTATATGAACCACAATGTATTTCTAAAGTTGGTTTATTTTCTAATCCATTATTTGCGCCACCCCAAGTGAAATAAATATATTGGGTATATTGTGTCCAAGTTTTTAAAGTAAGAGTTCCTTGCCAATCTCCTTTTGTTTCACCTCTAAAAAATGTATCTAAAGCATTAAAATGATGATTTTCATCCCAGAATGTCGCATTTTTGTCAGCAAAATCACCAGCGTCATCAGTCCAATTTGTAAATGCACTAGAGTTCATTTCAATATAAGTAACAGGATCTACTGCTTTTGCTTCTTTGAGATTAGATTTTGCGCTTGAAGCATACCCGATAGCAAGCACACCAGCAATTAATGTTAAAGGAATTAATGTCATTTTTTTCATAATTTGTAAACCTACTTTCATAAATATTTATATAAGACTACTTTCTTTGCTTTAACCGTTAAGTCTAATAAGTCATCATCTTCATCTGGATAGATAAGAGAAGTTAAGCTTTTCCCATCTACAAAGATTTCAATAGAGAATTCATCTAAAACTAGATATATTTCGTGGCGTTGATTTTTAATATATGGCATTCTTCTAATACCATTTAATGAATCGGAATCAGTCTCATTACCCTTAATCTCTTCCCCAGATAAAGAACGATCAAAAACCCATTCATTCCCTCTTAATTTGAAAGAAGTTTGATGTTTTTGACCCTTTCTAATCATTAATAAGAATGATTCTAAATCATCAATTTCTAATTTATAAAATCCCACTTTGATATGTTCACAATAATGATTATCAATGATATGTTCTTCCACTTCACCTTTTGGCAAAACAGGAGTTTGATATAAATCATTATTTCTAATTTCTAATTTTCTTGGGATTGTTAAGCTACCAGCAAAACCATATTTTTCACTCGGGTTATTTCTATCCCACATATTCATCCAAGCAATTAAGATGTCATCGCTTAAAAACACTTGTGGAGCGTAGAAATCAAAGCCATAGTCAAGCATGTCTATTAAATGGGCTTTAAATTTATCGTCTTTAAATTCACCTAAACGGTATAAACATGAATGAATGTTATGGTGATTATATCCTTGAAGAGGGTGGAATTGTTCAGAATTAATTAACAATCCTAAATCTTTAATATAATCGACACATTCAATCATTTTTCCTTCACTATCGTTATCTAAAATATAGTCAACATATTCCCAATGGATTAAATCTTTAGATTTATATTTTAAGATATTACCAGTACTACCAATTCTTCTCGCGGCGATCAGCATGATAAATTCATCCTCTTCTTGATAGACCATTGGATCACGGAAATCATTAGGAGCGAATTCTTTTGGTAAATTATCTTTATCAATTATTAATCCCACTTTTGTGAAATTAATGCCATCTTCACTATAGGCGAGACATTGTTGTTGAATAATCTTTTCATTATCTTCATTATAAATGAAGCCTGTATAAATGATATAAAGATGATTATTAAAGATGATTGATGAGCCAGAGAAGCACCCATCTTTATCAAATTCATCACCAGGAGTTAACGCTATCGGGAGATGTTCCCAATGTAACAAATCTTCACTAACAACGTGTCCCCAATGCATCGGACCCCACGATAAACCATAAGGATGGTATTGATAAAAGACATGGTATTTACCTTTAAATTTAATGACACCGTTAGGGTCATTAATCCATCCTTTAGTTGGGCTAATATGATATAAGGGTCTCTTTTCCATTATTTTATAAGGCCTCGGCTAATGTATAACTACTTGGGATTAAATCAGCATTTTCATAATAGGTGATGAAATCATCAACAAAGACCAAGCCCCAATCATCAATAGCGTTATCAACGATTCTAATCTTGATATTTTTACCAATATGGGCAGATAAATCAGCTTTATATGTCACCATATTGGCAGCGTAAATGTCATCCGCTGCTAAATCTCTTGGGGAACCTGTGTAGTAATAATTTTTACTGATTTCTTTGAATTTTTGATTATAGGTAGTTAATAAAACTTCTTCTGTATCAGCGTCGATAAATTCGATATGACATTTATTCTTATCTTTGCCACCACCTAAACGGTAAGTGACAAATCCACTACCACCAAGGACAAAGCTAGAGGAAGTTAAGCTACCTGTTCTATCTTCACCAGCAACCCATCCATTTAAGAAATAAGAGCCAGCTTTGTTATATAAGTAGCATTCATTCCACCATGTATAGTCTCTAGAGATACCTAAGATTGGCTCTTCACTATGAGAAGCAGTCCAACCTGTTAAATCACCAGTTTCAAATGTGCCATTTAAGACTTGGTTGACTGAAGCGAATTCACGATAGGCTAAAGTATTTGGATTTAAGATTGCGGCACTATCGATTGTGTCAACGCTTTCATAATAGGTAATAAAGCTATCAACGCAGACTAAGCCCCAATTACTAGTAGCGTTATCAACAACTTGAAGTTTAACTTCTTGACCTAATAAACTTGTTAAGTCAGCTTTATATAACACCATGTTCATTAAAAATGAACCATGACCGACTAAGCCAATATTCAAGTCATTGAACATGAAGTTGGTAAATCTTAATAATTCCTCATTTGTGGAAGCATCGAGAACAGAAATATAAATAGATAATGGGTCTCTGCCACCAGACATTCTAAATGTCATATAGCCACATCCACCGACAGTGAAACTATCAGATGTTAATGTACCAGTGCCACTTTCATATAATTCACCAGAATAGAAATATGCTCCTCTTTTATTAAATGTTAAAAAAGCATTATTCCACCAATAGGATTTAGAAGAGATTTCACCCATTGGGGCACCACCATTATATTGAGTGGTCCAACCTGTTAAATCACCAGTTTCAAATGTACCATTTTTTACTTGATATTCATTATCTATTTCTCTTTCATAAGAGGAATCAATATCAATGCGATAATATTCTTTATCAGCCCAATACGGAGTGGATTCATAATATGTTTCAAAACTATCAAATGTCATCGCTCCTAAATCATCAGTGCTAGTATTATTATCGACGATTTCTAGATACATATTATCACCGACATAGTCGCCTAAATCGATGTAATATTGAATCATATTCAATAAGTGCATCTTCATTGGAACAAATGGGAATTGTTCATTTTTGTATTGTTGATTGCTCACTCTGGTGATTTCAATTGGTTCACCATCGTTAACGGACATAAAGCGGATATATGTCGCTCCTTGATCAGCGCAGCCACCTAATTTAAAGGAGATATAGCCTTTACCACCTAATTTAAAGACTGATGAACGTAAGACACCAGTGCCTGATGGATTAAAATGACCATAATGATAATTACCATCACGGTTATAGGTAATATTTTCATTCCACCATGTCGATTCATTATTGACACCTTCATGCGAGAAAGCATCACCTTCAACAATTGTCCAACCACCTAAAGACCCAATTTCAAAATCTGGATTTTTAATATGGTATTCATCTTTTGCTTCAACATCTTCAATATATTGACGAGTTTTGATGAAATATTGACCTTCAGTTTGAGGTAAAGCATCGCTACCAATGCGGATATCATCAACACTTAAATAGCCATAATAGACATCAGTGTCGTTATCAACAATACGGATATAGCATTCTTTATTTTTATATTCACTTAAATCAATGGTATATTCACAGAAGTTATCAGTATGATACACCCCATTAGCGTATTTACTAGAATCAACATAATCTTCGGTGTGTTCTAAAAAATATTCATTAGTTTGGCGGGCAATCATTTGCTCAGTTTCTGCTAAATAGATACCGACATAACAGACTTCTTGTTCATTTTTATATTCAGCAAATTCACCTTTACCTTTGGTAATTGCCCCACCAGCGAGCTTCATAGAAACCATGCCATCTGCTGGTAAATAGAAATTATTGCTTCTAATCGCTCCGACTCTGCCATGGGAGTGTTTTAAATCAAAACCTTTACCGGATAAATACCAATTACCGGTTGGATTGATATCGATTAAATTATGTTTGTTATCATCTTCAAAATAGAAATTCTTCTTTGAAGAAACACTATCATCAGTGTAGGCATCACCATATTCAACAGTCCAACCTGATAAATCAGTGCTTTCAAAACCACCATTGATGACATTTCTAACCACTTCTGTTTCTTCTGTGATTTCGATAGAACAAGCTGAGAGTGAGAGACCTAAAGCTAAAACGAATAATAAATTAAATCTAGTTTTCATATTAGATAGCCTCCGTTAAATTGCCAACGTTTCCATAATAGGCTGGCTCCACTTCATCTTTAAAGCAGCCTTTCATTTGGGTAATCTTAAATTTTTGGAAACGAATGCCACTATTATTGTCAAATAATGAGATGTAGTCGGAATCACCATATTTTGGATAAATTCTAGTCGTAATTGTCGCGATATCATTGATATAGATTTCTAATTGTGAGCGATCAACATAGATTGTCACATCATAAGTAGCGCCACCGACTGGCGCGTGCCAAGTCTCGGATTTATCAACATAATCTAATAAAGTAGATTGTAATCTATTGACATAAACATCATGTCCAGTAAAGACAATCTTAGTTCTTTCTGTTCCAATAATATTTTCTGTTGGGTTATATCTCACATAGATTCCACCATCATATTCACCAGCGCTTGGGGATAAGGTGAAACTGGCTTTGATTTCATACATATCACTACGGATATCTTTGATATTTTCTTTTAATTCATCAGCGGTTAATCCACTACCTTCGTATTCATATAAAACTTCTTTATATAAAGTAGATACTGCTTCGACTGGTCTTCTAATCACATCGACGAGGTTATCAGCTAAATAGATTTCCACAGGGAAAGCGAGGTTATGAGCCCAACCAGCAATCTTGTTTTGGTCTGTACCAGCAGATTTACCTTGGGCCAAGGAGATGATGACACTATGACCTTTTTCATAATCAGTGATACCATTAGCTCTTTCTTCATCAGTTAAATAACAGAAACCAGTTTGACCAGTATATATACCTTTACCATGATCAAATAATCTCGGTCTTGGATCATCTGGGATAAATCTACATGTATCTTTATTAAAGGTACCAATCCAATAATATGTATCAACGACATAACCATCCACCGTATATTGTGGAGAATCCATAAAGATATATTTAGTCACTGAGCCATCTTCAGTGGAGATTGGTAGCATAATACAACATTCCCAGTGTTTACCTTGTTCTGGATATAATTGATAATCACATTCAAATGTGAAACCTAAATATTCCCAGTTTCTCATATCTGTGGATCTAAACATATTAGTGGAACCACCATGAGATTGATCCCAGTCATCAGCGACAGAGGTGGAAACCATCATGTAATAATATGGTTCATCATACCAAATGAACGGGTCTCTAAATTCTTCAATTTTGCCTTGGGAGTGGTCGCTTGGTTGCACTAAGGTGTTCACTTCTTCAACTGTCCAATCGGTGAGATATGGATCATCTGGGTCAACACAATGTGCATATAAGACTGATTGATGGGAGAAACGAGATGTTTCAACCCAATCAACATAGTTGGTACCAGCAGTCACAGTTAACCAAGGGGTACCATCTGGACCAATGACTGAGCCACCTGTCCAAGCACCTTCTGGACACGCTGGTTGTTGTGGCGCAACGGCGTCTTTAACATATATCCAGTGCACCATGTCTCTTGAACAAATATGGGCCCATCTAATTTGTGACCAATATGGTCCAATTGGGTTATGTTGATAGAAAACATGGAACATCCCTTTATAGTAAATAGGAGCGTGTGGTTCATTCATCCACACTGCTGGTGGGATACCGTGATATTGTGGACGATATCTATCACCACTATAGACGGAAGTATCTAATTGCACTTCACTAAATGGTAATTCTGGGCATTTACCATCCACTGCATATTGATTGAATAAATGTTTTAAATCTTTTGGTGTGAAAGAATCGTGATAGATTTCCACTTCATCCACTAAAGCGGATGGAGATTGTCTTGGAATACCAAATTCATATATTGGTGAACAATAATAACCAAAATATAATGGCTCATCACTTGGGATGATTTCAGTATTCATTAAATCTGGAATAATTGCTTCATAGCTGACTTTGCCGTTAAATGTTAAACAAATATAGCCTTTTTCCCCATCAAATGTCGCAGCGATATGGCTCCATTCATATAATGGGAGAGTATTAATTGGGTCATAATACCCGACAAAGACATCTTGACCAGTTTCCGTATTATGGAGATTCATTTGTAATCCCCACATGCCTAATCTAGCGTAACCAAATAGGAATCCTTCGTCATTTTCCATATGACCCCAGTCAAATAGAGCGGTCATACGTGGATGGCCTTTACAAGCATATTCGTTGCCATATCTATTGAGGTTTTCAAATCCTCTTGGAGCGACCCAAGTGGAGAAAGTTAATTTATTTGTTGGTGCTTCATAATCATTAATACGGATATTTGTGGAGAAACCATCCATATATAATGATTTATTATGGACACCTTGTTTTAATAAAGGATCATTTGGTTTTTTAAAAATAATATCTTTATTGTTTTCGTTGAAAACATAATTAACTAAGTAAGTACTTCCACTAGCGTTATCTTTGGTGTAACTACCAGTGACATCATCAAAAGAGAAAGACAAAGCCGCTTCTTTATTAAACGCATATTCACCAGGTACTTCTGGTTTATTAGAATCGTCATGAATTTCTTCTTTTAAAGAGCAACCTGTTAAAGATAGAAAACTGATAAACGATAAAATAGTGATAATACGAGATTGTTTCATATTCATTCCCCCCTACAGTTTAAGTCCGGCAGTGCCGAAACCTTTGACGATATATTTTTGCGCGGCAGCGTAGATAACAAAGATTGGTATGGTTGTAATGACTAATGACGCCATTTTGACACCAGCTGGAATAGCGGCGTTATTTTGAATAATATTTAATCCTGCTTGGATTGGTAATAATGGCCACTCTCCTTCTGCGTAATCATATGGAAGAACAGATGATGGCCAGACATAATCGTTCCACACACCGATAAAGGTGAACACCATTGTCGTCGCGACGATTGGTTTAGACATTGGGAGAATTAAGTCAAAAAATACTCTCACTCGACTAGAACCATCAATATGCATTGCTTCTTCATATTCCTTTGGAATAGAGGAGAAGAATTGTGTGAATAAGAAGATATTAAAGACAGAGATAATACTCGGTAATATCACCGCCATATAAGACAATTGATCTTTTAAATGTAATAAGGTTCTCACAATCATCCATAACGGGACAATGCTAGTTTCCACAGGGACAACAATTAAGAACAAGATGAGAAAATTAAAGAATCCTTTTGCTGGGAAATTAAATTTGGCCAAAACATAACCCGCTAAACCGTTGACTAAGACATTAAAGACAATAACTATCGCTGCGTATAGGATGCTATTTAAGGCATATTTCCAAACCTCATAATCAGTAAAAATAATCTTATAATTATCAAGGATATGACCAAAATCACTGAAGTCAGGGATAAACATCATAATCGTACCACTGGAATAAGCAATCGCTTCATCGCTCTTTGTGGAGGAAGCAATCATATATAAAAGTGGCAAAATAAACATTAAGGATAATGATGTACCTACTATATAGTAGATGATTGATTTAACAATCTTTTTCTTATCCTTTTTACTAGGGATAAAGTTTGGTTCTAATAATGTTAAATTATTTTTTCTCATCTCTTCTTCTCCCCTAGTAATTTTCTTTGTGGTGATTGAACCAATTAAGAGGGTTAATAGAAAAGCGACCGCACAAGAATAGGCGATACTACCATTCTTTAAACCTTGGTTATACATATATAAGCTAAGTGTTAACCCATTAGTGTCATCACCCGTTAAAATCATTGGTTGAATCATCACTCTGCAAGCACCAACAAAAACAGTGATTAAGATATAAAGCATTGTTGGTTTTAAGCCCGGTAAAGTGATGGTAAAGAAGCGACGGAAAGAATTAGCCCCATCCATCGCTGCGGCTTCATATAAATCTTTTCTGATATTGCCTAAAGCGGATAAGAAGATGAGCATTTGATAGCCACATCCTTGCCAAGCGGAGATTAAAACCATCCAAAAGATCGCGTGGTCTCTACTTTTAAAGAAATCTTGAGGTTCAATACCAAATTTGCCCAAAATTATGTTCACCACCCCATCTGCGTTAGGAGATAAGATAATTGCCCATAAGAAAGCGGTGACACTTAAAGAAATCGCGACAGGGGCAAAGAAACAAATCTTAAAGATAGTTGTTCCTTTTCTCTTGTTATTGCAGAAAAGGGCTAATAATAAGGCGAGAATGATTTGTAAAGGCACGACAAGAACGACAAATATCGCTGTGTTTTTAAAGGCATCATAAATCTCTAAATGATTCTTAAAGTCTTGAAATATTGTTTTAAATTGAGCAAATCCAACAAAGGAAGTGTTGTTCACTTTGGCAGGATCTAAAGCAAAATCAGTAAAGGAATAGCCAAGAGATAATAAGATTGGCAAAACAACTAGGAAAAACGCTAATGCGACAGCGGGTAGCATTAAAGCAAAAGCCAAAATAGCTTCTTTGGCATTATATTTAATTTCTCTTTTCTTTCTTCTTAATAAGTCATTAACGAAGACAGCGATGAAAATTAATGCTAATACCGCAAAAATTATTAAAGCGATGATTGTTAATTTTCTTCCTAGTATTTTATCCATATTTATTTAATTTTGTCTAAGTTACTTTGTAAAACGTTAGCTTTGTTATCGACTAATTCCGATAAATTACCAGCTTCTAAGCCAGAGATGACTTGGGAGAAAGCACTGGAGAATTGTGGATAACCGACTGTTGTTGGACGAGCGATGCTAGTCTTTTGTAATTGTTGATATAAAACATCTTCTGGAGAATTTGGTTGATAATTTGTTTCTACTTCTTTATTAGCAGGAATCATACCAGTAGCGTCAGTAATCTTTTTAGAAGCATCTTTAGTGGTCATATATTTTAATAACAAGGCCACTGGTGCTTTATTTTTTCTACTATTGTTACCAATTGCAAAACTCCAAGAGCCATTCGCAGAGGCACATTTGACATCCTTTGGATATGGTAATAATCCCCAAGAATCACGATTTGGGAAAGTAGTTGGATATTTATGATCTAATTCTGGAATAGTCCAACCACTAGAGAGATACATACCGACTTTACCAGTGGAGAAATCACCCGCACCAATGCCGTAACTTGTATATTTAGAAGTCACTAAATCTTTTAAGAATTGGAAACCTCTTTTGCTTTCAGCGCTATTGAAATAGCCTTGGGCTTTTAAACCTGTCCCATCAACAAATGAACCACCGCTAGCGTAGATGAATGGATAAAGTAAATATGTCGCTGTTTCGTCTTTTGTGGCGTCCATTCTCATGTCGACTGGTGTACTAATACCAGCGGCTTTTAATTTTTGACAAACATCTTTGAATTGATCGTATGTCCATGGGTTATCAACTGTATAGCCTGAGACATTAATACCCGCATCACTGAATATTTTTTTATTATAATAAAAACCTGCACTACTTTCTTGGATTGGAATGCCATAGACCTTTCCTTGATAAGTATTTAAAGTGTAGTATTTTGCTTTTTCTTCAGCAGTCAATTCATTTGTGAAATCATAGAGGTAACCAGATTTCGCATAAGATGCACAGTTTGGAGCATCAAAAGTGATGATATCTGGTAAAGTACCATCAATCATATTGTTGAATAATTCTCTTTCATAAGCGGAATCACCAGCGGTTCTTGCAACAAACGAGGCTGTTACTTTGATGTTTTTACTCGCGTATTCTTGGTTAAATTCATCAACTAGTTTCTTATAAGCCATACCTTCACTAGTTTTACTATCAACGTGGAAACGAATCTTTAATTTAGCAACTTCACCAGTTGCACTTCCATCCCATCCTTCATCTCCACCTTCATCTTCGCTTGATCCAGCGCAGGCGGATAATAAGCATAAGATTGGGATAATACCTAATAATAATTTTTTCATGATTAACAACCTCCTTATTTAGTTGTTTCACCTTTAATAAAGTGACAATCGAATTTATTTAATAGTTCAAAGTTATTTTCTTGATTAATCTTTTTAATGATTAGTTCAACACACTTTTCCGCCATGAGGTCTAATGGTTGTTCTAATGTAGTGATATGTGTGTGTTTATCAATGGGGAATTCGCCGTCATAAGAGACGATTTGTAATTCATCTGGGACTTTAATTTTTCTCTCTTGAACTTCTTTATATAAGAGGCTCGCTAATGTACATCCGGAGACAAATACCCCATCAAAACCTTGATATTTTTCAAATAATTCTTTAATCAAGCCCTCTTCTTGACCATGGTCGATATTGCGATTAACAACTATTGGTGTGAGTTGATGTTCTTTCATAACATCGAGGTAAGCCTTCTCTCTGAGAGAGACTTCGCTAGCTTGATTTGGTTTAGTACCTAAGAACGCTACTTTTTTGCAACCTCTTTCCAGCATATATTCCACACCTTGTTTAGTCGCCTCATAGTTATTTGTGGTGACAATTGGAATATCTTTGCCTAAGTGACGATCAATTGAGACAATCGCTAGATCTTCAAATTCACTTTCTTGATGTTCATAGTGAGTGACGAATAACGCTCCATCAGCCTCGTTTTGCATCAATCTTTTTAAGATATCGCGTTCTTTTTCAATACGGTGTTGGCTGGACGCTACTAAAAGGGAATATCCTCTTTTATCGGCGGCAAGTTCTAATCCGGCGATTAATTTTGAAAAATATCGATGGTCAATAACTGGGACGATTACCGCGATAACATAAGAACGATTTTGTGATAATCTTTTGCCAGCGACATTTGGCACATAATTTAGCTCTTTAATCGCATCGAGAACTTTTTCTTTAGTTTTTTCACTAATTTGTGTGGAGTTATTTAAGACGCGCGAAACGGTGCCGATACCGACACCGCATTTCAATGCGACTTCTTTAATTGTTACCGAGCGCATGTTTCTTTTTCCTCTTAATTAATAAAATTGTTATAACAGTTACTCCAGCAATGAGCACTAATCCCCCACCAATAGCAACAAACAAAATTGGAGTATTATCAACGAAAGTTGTTTTATCAACTACCACTTCAATCGTATTTTTAACAGTAATATTGAAAGAGACATCATCGTTAAGGACAATTTCATTTTCTCCTTCGTTTAAATATTGTTTAGAAATAATAAGTGAATAGTCTTTAACCACATAATTAGTGGCTTCTAAGTCTTGGCCATTGACTGTTACTCTAGTAATCTCATTATTTCCGATATAAATAGTCGCATCATTACCCATATCAATTTCCATATCATCAACGGAGAAATAATGACTAATTGTGGCATCGACTTTAATGACAAATGTATAAGCAGAACCAACAATTCTAAATTGATAGACACCACTATCTTTTAATAAATCAAAATAGGATTGTTTGATATATAAGTTATTACCAGATTGATAATAATAATCACTATCGATTAAGCGATTGCCTAAGGTAACGTTATAGATGGCGCTTACAAATTGATCAACACCTAAATTGACCGCTAGTTCACCAGAAGAATATGTGTAATTCTCTTTAGCGAGAGATAAAGATTTAAATTGGGCTTTTCCGGAGAAAACATTTAAACCAAAATAGCCAGTAAGTGGTTCATCGTCATGTAACTTATAATTAATAGCGACTACTCCGTTAGCAATTACTTGAATATCTTTTTCAAGAGCTTTTACTGACAAAACAACATCATGTGAATCTAGGTTAATAACACCACTTCTTGCAAGTTCACCATGAGTGGACCATAATTTAACAACCTTTTCATTAGCGTCATAATTAGCGACTAAATAACTAGACATGTCACTAGAAGCTCTAAAGACTAATGAGGCTGCTGCTCCATTCATTAAATCGAATTGGCCAGTATAAGTAAAATCACTACCAGTTTCCGAGGCTAATAAGAAAGCGTTACCAGAAGCTTTTTCACCGATAATAGAATTATCCGCCATGACCCATGAACCGGAAATGATATTGTCTTTAACAAATGTTAAATCGGAAGTAAAGTTAGATGAATAGACAATAACATTAATAAATTGTTCATGTCCACCAACACTGACTTTAAATCTTGCCGTGCCAGCGTTTTTCGCTGTTAATAAAACTCCTTGATCACTGAATTTATAATTAACGACATCTTCATTATCAATGACTTCCCAATTCAAAGATAAATCACCAGAGAAATAGCAAGTCACGAATAGAGAATTGACAAATTGTTTATCTAATTCGACTTCATTAGTGGAAACATATAAGATACCTTCTTCAGGTAGGATATTTTTTTGATAAGCGGAGCGAATCTCATTTAATTCTAATTTCTTAATCACTGCGTTATCCGCTTTTAAGGACGCACCTGTGGAGAAGATAGAAGCAGTTGTCACAAAATAGAAACTAATAGAGAAATCTTCACAGAACACTTCTAAGCCACCATTATCAGAGAGAACATAGAATGTCTTGATATCACTATCACCTAAGATATGGGAAGCATATTTAACATGCCAGTCAATATTTGTATTAATACCTTTATCATCTAAATAGGTACGGTCAACATAATAACCATCAACGCTATTCCAGCCTAATTGCATGAATTCACCTTCACCAACATCAACTTTAAAGGTAATTGGGCTGTTCTCTTTTGTTTCAATAGTCGCGTCCATTTCAAAGATATGAGTGTGGACATCTTTTAATGGGTTAACACTATTAGAGGAGAGGTTTTTATTTTCTAAATAAACAATCTCATCTTTTTCTAAATGAGGATTATTAACTGTGATTGGTTTTTGTGAGAGGCGATATTCGCCACTATCACTCTTAAATACACCATATTCAACAGGTGTGGTAAATCCACCATTCCAGCGTCCTCTTAAACCAGCGTATTCACCTGGACCAGTGCAGAAAGAAGCATTTAAATCGCCAGAGAACCAGTTTAAAACGATATCTTTGCCATAATAATCACTGCTTGGATCTGTGATATAGAAGCCTTGAGAAGCATAAGAATCTGGGCCAAAATCTAATGGCTTTAATGGGATTGTATCTACTGTATAAGTTGAAATATCAACATTATTTTCATCGTAGAATTTGACTGCGCCAGTCATTTCGTTATATTCCAAAGTACCTAAAATATAGGTTCTTGATTTATTAGTTAAATACCAGTGGTCAACATTATCTTTGTCCGTAAGAACACCAACACCGATACATTCAGGAGTCGGGAGTGGAAATTCTCCAGCGACAGCCCAATCTAATAAATTAGTGGATCTTAAAAACCATCCTTTATTTAAAGCATAGCTACTTAAAGTCATGCCCCAAACGAGGACTTTGCCACTAGAATCTTTCTTTAACGGAAAGACTTTTGGGTCTCTCCAGTCAATCTTATGGTCAGTAATACCGGTAATATCTTGTGGAATGCGATGACGTTTTGTCCAAGTTAATCCTTCATCATCACTAGAGATAACGACTTGATCTTGACGTCCACCATCTCTAGTAAAGATTGCGATAATACCATTACCACCACCATTTGGGAACCAGTTTAAGGCATCGATTTCCGCAATCATCCCATTAGTGTATGTAATTGCACAACCAGACCACATCCAAGCGGTGTCAGGGCCAAATTCTGTCCCTTGGCCTTCTGGGAATAAACAAAGTGGCAAGAATTCAAAATGAATTAAATCTTTACTTCTCGCGTGTCCCCAGAACATATCACCCCAATAGAGATTGAATGGATGTGTTTGATAAAACACATGATAATAACCATTGTAATAACATAAAGCATTTGGGTCATTTGTCCATTTAGCAAAAGGTTGTAAATGATATTGATTACGATATGGTTCAGAGAAATAGGAATAATCGGAGTGACCGATTTCAATATTAGATAAGTAGACATCAGCGTTAAAACAATTCATACCTAAGTATCCACCTTGATAGGTATAAGTTGTTCCTAAATCATTTAAGTCGATGACAGTATCAATGCCAAAACGTTTGATACCTTCAACATAAAATTCAAAATAAGCGTGTTCATCTTCTCTTGTGAGAATTACTTTTAAATTAACATTTTCGATTGTGTTAACTTTTGATTTAACAAAGTTAGATTCAATTTCAGTCATCTTATCGTTACCGATAAAATAATCTCTTCTTAATTCACTTGGAGTGTAGCCACCTTCACCATTAGAGGCAAAATAGATTAATTTGACTTGGTTTTCAATTCTATCCATGTTAACGACATAGTAATGGTCATTATCTTCACTACCAAAGGCTAAACCACCAGCTTGTCCGCTTCTGAAATGTAAATCAGCAGTGTAAACAAAGCTTTCATCTTTGCCATATTGTTTGTCTAATAAACGGAAAGCATCCTTGTCGCTATTTAATGAGATATCGTCGTACGCTAAAGCGGATTTAATGTGATTTTTGCTGATAGTAAAACTAGAAAAGGCAAATAAAGAAACTAGGCCAGAGATGAGTAATAAATGTCCCTTATTCATGGTAATTCCTCACTATATTTTCATATTTATAAACTGTTTCACCAGTTTCTTTATCAAATAAGTGAATGTTCTTAGGTAAGAAACCAATATGGATTTCATCACCTTGCACTAGTGTGGATCTTTCTTGCACACTGATGGAGAATTCCACATCACTATCTTTTAATTTACAAAGAACGTTTGTGGTATTACCTAAGATTTCTACAAACGTTACAACTGCTTCAACACCACTATCAGAAATAGCGATATGTTCACCTCTAATACCTAAGACTAATGATTTTATATTTCCATCAATATATTGTTCAAACATTTCATTGAAATCTTTTAATGGATATTCAACTTTTTTACCATTTGGTAATTTAATAGTGACTTCTTTTACACCAGCGGCAAAGTCAACATCAAAGAAATTCATTTGTGGAGTGCCAATAAAGCCAGCGACAAATAGATTTAATGGATTATCATAGATTTCACTTGGAGCGCCGACTTGTTGAATTAAACCATCTTTCATAACGACAATTCGATCACCCATTGTCATCGCTTCGATTTGGTCGTGAGTGACATAGACAAAAGTTGTCTTCACTCTTTCGTGTAATTTGACGATCTCATTACGCATGGAGGCTCTTAATTTAGCGTCTAAGTTAGATAATGGTTCATCTAATAAGAATACTTTAGGGTCTCTTACTAACGCTCTACCAAGGGCTACTCTTTGTCTTTGACCACCACTCATCTCGTTTGGTTTTCTATCAAGAAGGTGTTTAATATCTAAAACTTCTGCTGCTCTTTGCACTTTTTCATCAATTTCTTCTTTACTGTAATGCACCAATTTCATCTTTGGTGTGTCACATTTATTCTCTAATTCAGTAATTTTGGCTTTGATTTCACTAGCTTGTTCAGCAGTTGTCGCTTTTTTTAATTCTTTTTTAAGTTCCTTAATCGCTTCTTCATCTCTTCCATAAACTGGATTGCCTTCTTTATCTAAGACTGGTTTAGCGATTTTTCTTAATTTCAGACCATACGACATATTTCCATAGCTTGTCATATGAGGATATAAAGCATAATTTTGGAACACCATAGCGATGTTTCTTTTTGAGGCATCAATGTTATTAGAAAGGATATCATCGATATAAAGTTCACCACCGGATATATCTTCTAATCCCGCAATCATTCTTAAAGTTGTAGATTTACCACAGCCAGAAGGACCAACTAAAACGACAAATTCGCCATCTTCGATTTCCAAATTAAAATCTCTAACAGCGAATGGCGAAATGTTTTGTTCTTGTTCTTTTTTCTTTTCTATTTTGCCACGAGGATAAGCCTTATAGATGTGGCGAAGCGAAATAGATGCCATAAAAATTCCTCTTATTATGCTTTTGGAAACGTTTCCATTTATATTTTCACTCTAATTTTTTATTCAGTCAACGAAATAAAAATGCTTATTAATATTTAAAATTAAAAATATTGAGGAACAATCTAGTAATATAGTCATTATTCATTTGGGATTATCTTTAGTTTTATTATTTTGATTTCTTTTTAATCCTTATAAATAGTTATAATAACTAAAGACGAGGTTATCTCTATGAAACAATCACTTAATTATAATTGGAATTTTATTCCTTGTTATTCTGATGAGTTTTTAGCCAAGCTTCCTAGTGAAGTGACTAAAGTTAATATTCCTCACACAGTTAAAGAAGTCCCCTATAACTACTTCTCAGAACAAACTTATCAATTCATCTCTACTTATGAGAAGTTTTTTGATGTTGAAAACTTTAATAATAAGAGAAAATATTTCTTACGCTTTGAAGGGTTTATGGTCAAAGCTAAGATTTATTTAAATAACAAATATTTAGGCGAACATGTTTCTATCTATATCCCTGTTGAATTAGATGTCACTGATTATATTAAAGAAAAAGATAATCGTTTATTAGTGATTTTAGATAGCAAAGAAGATAGCAATTATCCCCCATTTGGCTTTGCTTTAGATTATCTCACCTTTGGTGGTATCTATAGAGAAGTCTATTTAGTCAGTGAACCGCAAACATATTTAAGAAATATTTATGTTTATGGAGATATGTTAGGTGAAGTAAAGATTACTTATGACAAAATCGGTGAAGATAAATTAAAAATTAGACACGCAATATATAAGAATGATCTTTTAGTAAATGACTATTTTGTCGATTCATTTAAAGTGCCTAATATTGAATTATGGGATATCGATAATCCTGTTCTCTATGAGGTGAGAACTGAAATTGAATGTAATGAGGAAAAAGAGACTTATATCACTAAGATTGGCTTTAGAGATATTGAATTTAATAACACTGGATTTTATTTAAATAAAAAGAAAATCAAATTGATTGGATTAAATAGGCATCAGGGATATCCATATATGGGGTATGCAGCCTCTAAATCATTACAAGAAGATGATGCTTATATCTTAAAAAATGAAGTTGGTGTAAATGTTATTAGAACTAGCCACTACCCACAAAGTGAACATTTCTTAAATAAATGTGATGAATTAGGCTTATTGGTAGTTAATGAAATACCAGGATGGCAACATCTCAGTAAAGAAAAGATTTGGCGTGACCAATGCTATAAAAACACTACGATGATGGTTTTAACTGAAAGAAACCATCCAAGCGTTATCGCTCACGGGGTGAGAATTGATGAATCTATTGATGACCATGAACTTTATAGTGAGACTAATAGAATCGCTCATGAATTAGATCCCTATAGACCAACGATTGGAGTGAGAAACTTCACTAACAGTGAGTTATTAGAAGATATCTATGGCTATAACGATTTCATTTGTGATTCTTTGAACATTGGATTAAAAGACCCAAAGAAGATTAAATGGAGAAATAAATCCTTATTAGTCACTGAATATATGGGCCATATGGATCCAGTTAAACCAACTAGTGATAATGAGAAAAAGATTGAAGTAGCGTTAAGACACGCGAAAGTTATCGATGATAATTTGAAATATGAAAACACCGCTGGAGCGATTGGTTGGTGCTTTGTTGATTATCATAGCCACGCTGATTTTGGAGGAGGAGATTATATTTGTCCTCATGGTGTCTATGATTTATATCGTAATCCAAAATATTCTTCTTATATCTACGCTTCTCAACAAGATAAATTCCCTGTTTTACAAGTCTTATCAAATATGAAACCAGGTGATGTCCCAGAAGCCATCTTTAATGATATCTATGTCGCCACAAATTGTGACTATATTGAGCTATATAAGAATGATGAATTAGTGGATAGGTTTTATCCTAAAAATGATGTGTTTAAATATTTAAAACATCCACCTATTCTCATCGATGATATTGTGGGATTAACTTTCAATGAAAAGAAATTCCCCACCAAAATGCACAGGAAAATTGCAAAAATGTTCTCTTATGCAGCGATGCATGGATTTAATCATCTACCGGTAAAGATGAAATTATATTTAGCCTACACTATGTTTAGATATAGAGTGCCTTATTCTGAATTAGTTTTCTTTTGGAATAAATATGTTGGAGCTTGGGGTGGTAAAGCTAAAACATATGTGATTAAAGGTTATAAAGATGGACAATGTGTTAAACAATTAGAAGTTGGTCCAAGCACTAAATTTGATTTAGAATGTTCTACTTCTAAAGATGTCTTAATAAACGCTGATACATATGATACTGCCCGCATTAGAGTGAGACATGTGGATGAGCACAATAACACCATGGATTATTCTCAACGTATTTTAGAAATATCCACTAAAGGACCTATTGAATTAGTGGGTCCAGAACATCAATCATTAATCGGTGGGCAATTAACATTATTTATTAAATCAAATGGTCAAAAAGGTAAAGGTCAGGTCACCATTAAGATGGATGATATTGTTAAAACAATAGATTTTGAAATTAAATAATATATAATTTCTAACGAGAGGAAAAAATAATTATGACAAAACAAAAAATCTTTACAATTATTGAAGGCGCTATCATCATCGCTTTGGGTATCTTAATTGCTATCTATGGTCCAGAATCCGTATTAGATATGTATGCTGGCATTGTTTGCATCGTATTAGGTGCCGCAATTTTAATCGCTGACATCGTTACTTATGCCAATAACAAAACATTAATGTTACCATCAGTGGTTTTACCATTTGTGTTGATTTCTATCGGTATTGGTTTAGTCATTAATGGTTATTTATCATTAAGTGCAATCTTCGGATTCTTAATCTTTGCTTTAATCGGTATAGGTGTTGCATTAATGATTTGTGGTGGCTACCTTATCAGCAAGAAGTCAGTCGTTCTTGGTGTTGGTGAAATCGTTATCGGAGCTTTATTAGTTGTCTTCAGTTTCTTATACCTATTTGTCCCAGAATTCAAAAATGCATTCTGGATTATCGTCGGTATCTTAGTGGCTCTCTCTGGTGTCTTATTTATCATCGGCGCATTCTTAGACAAGAAAAAGAAATAGGTAATAGACCATTCATAAAGATAGACCACATATGTGGTCTTTTCTTTTATTTCACAATATTTAGGAATGGTTTAATCTTTTCAGGTGTTCTAACTTATTCTAACTAAGCATAAAAAATAGACAATCATAAGCTGTCTATTAATTAGTTTAGTTAATTATACTACATTCCGTGAACGCTAATCCATTCGTCTAATTGCTTAATATCTTCTTCATCAGCAGCGACAACAAATGGAACGTTTCTTTGTAATTCATAATAGTCTAGTCCATAACCGATTAAGAATTTATTATCTTTTAATTCATAACCTTTGTATTGAACTTCAACATCTTTCATTCTTTCAAATTCCTTATTAAATAAAGCGCAGACTAACACTCTTTTTGGTTTATGTGTTTCAAAGTGACTGATTAAATAAGACATTGAACAGCCTGTATCAACAATATCTTCAACGATGACAACTGTTCTTCCTTCACAGTCGTAAGAAATGTCTTTTAATAGTTGCACATTACCAGTGCTATTGACTCCACGATAGGAAGAGATTTGGACATAATCAGTGTAAATTGGAATCTTCACATTCTTGATTAAATCCGCCATAAAATTAACAGAACCCTTCAAAACCCCTACAAAAACTGGAATTCTTTCTTCATTTTTTAAATCATCTGTGAGTTCTTTTCCTAATCTTTCACAGATCTTTTGAATATCTTTTTCAGTTAATAAGACTTTTCCCATATTAGTTGTTCTCCTTTACGTATTTGGTATGAACATCATGTAAGGAACCGCCTTGTTCTAAGGCGACTAAAATTCTTGAGAACAATGGAGCAAGACTGACAACTTCAATCTTATCGCATTTCTTTTCTTCAGCAAGCGGGATTGAATCAGTAATAACAAGTTTTTCTAATTTAGAAGCTTTAATTCTATCAACTGCGCCTTTTGAAAGAACACCATGAGATATAGCAGCGTAAACTTTTTTAGCGCCTAATTCATATAATTTATCAACGGCCATTAATAAAGTTCCGGCTGTATCAACAATATCATCAACGATAATACAATTTTTACCCTTCACATCACCAACAATGGATAATATTTCAGATTTATTTGGTTCTGGTCTTCTTTTATCGATAATCGCTAATGGAGCGTCAAATCTTTCGGCGAGGTTTCTCGTTCTGACCACACCACCATGATCGGGAGAAACACAAACAAGATTGTCGAGTTTTAAACTTGCAAAGTATTTATAAAATAAAGGAATAGGAGAAATATCATCAACAGGGATAGAGAAGAAACCGACTAATTGAGAGGCGTGTAAATCAGTACAAACAAGACGATCAGCGCCAGCAACTTCTAACATATCTGCGACTAATCTCGCAGTAATTGGCTGACGAGGTTTAGCTTTTCTATCTTGTCTAGCGTATCCAAAATATGGAACAACACAAGTAATGGATTTTGCACTAGCTCTTTTACAAGAATCAATACAAACTAATAATTCCATCAATCTTTCAGTGACTGGAGGGCATGTCGATTGAATAATATAAACATTATCGCCTCTAAATGATTTTTGTGATTCGAATAATACTTCACCATCAAGAAAGTGTGTCACTGTCGTTGGCAATAGCTCCGCACCAATCATTTTGGCCATGCTATTAGCCATTTCAGTGTTTGCCGTCAATGCAATTAATTTTAAATGTTCATTAGCCATGTTAGTCGCCTATTGATTAAAGTCTCTTTTATGTAATTATAAATCAATAAATTTATTTATAAATATGAAAAACTTAATTCTTTAATGCCCCTTTATATAGTTTGATTATCTCGTCAAACAAAGTGTAGTTTATTTCACTATATAAGTAATGATTGATAGTTTTGATATAAGCTTTCTTCTCTTCATATGATTTTCTTTTAATCGAATTAAGGTGTTCATCTACTTCTTTTTGATAATCATTTGATTGAGGTGAGTGCCATATGGAATCATGTCCACTTTGATTATCTATGCCGTAATAGAAAGTGACATTCGGGTTTTTAAATTCATCTTTATGACATATCAATGATTGACTATTAAAATCGATTGTTTCGTCTTGTACGCCGTGGGCAATTAACATCGGAATCTTGGTGCTATTAAGGCCAAGAAGTGAATTATATTCGGTATATTTACCGAATAAAAATGACTGGTATGTATTTAAGAATTCTTTTGGGAATCCTTCAGTGGCTAATTCGCCAGCGTATTGAAAACCTTTTTCTAAGATGAGGGTATAAGCATTATTGACTGCAGCAATAGAAGCGCAAGCTTTAATTCCTTTCTTTAAGCAGAGGACACTATTAACAGCGTATCCACCACAAGAATGGCCTAATAAAAATAAAGGCATTTTCTTAAAACGTCGATCCTTTTGTAGAAAAGTTATCGCGCTTTCACAATCGATTAAAGTTTGGCAAAAACCGACTTGAGATTTTCCTTCTGATGAATAGACACCCCTACCATCGTAGGAGAAAACTGCAAAACCATTCTTTACTAGATAATAATATATTGGTAAATAGTCATCTGCCCCGGATTTAAAGCCATGGACAAATAAAACCAGGCCAAGAGGCTTATCGCATGGATAATAATATCCTTCTAGCATCACTCTTTTAGAAGGGAACATGATTAATTCTCTCGGGAGAAGAAAACCATATCTCGCATAATCATATAAACCTGGTTTTAAAGAATAATCTGGTCTTTTTAAGCGCTGAAAAATCGCATCATAAACTTTTTTAGAAGCGACAACAGCCCCTAAATTTAATCCTGTTTTAAGAATTAATCGTTTTAAAGATACGTGTTCTTGTTCTGTCATTTAAGAGCGTCCTTAATAGTAGAGAATTCATAATCATTTTCTTTAAGAAAATGGATGATTTTTTTAATTTTATCTAAATAGTCTTTTCGACCATGGTTAATAAAATATTTTAATCTCTTATTCGCATTACTTGGTAATGGCAATTCGCCTTCATAAATTTCAAATGGATGAAAATAGAAAATATAATAATTGTGAGAAGAGATATATTTCTTTACCCAAGATAAATATTTATGACGTGGAAAACCTCTACCATATCCACCACCGGAAATTAGAATCTTTTTTCCTAAAAAATATTTTTTAATAAGAGGCACTTCATATAGTCCATTTAATTGATAAATTTCTCCATCTTTCATAGATGAACTGGAATTATAAATAAAACCATTTTCTTTTAATACTTTGAGTAATTCATCGCGATATTCAAAACAAGGGAAACGATAGCCGATTGGCTCTACATCTAGCTCTTCTTTCAATATTTCTTTGCTCTTTTTGATTAATAAATCAAAATCTTTTTTAGATATATCTTTAATAACCTCGTGTTCATAGCAATGTAAAGCAATCTCATGACCTTGTTTGATGGCCTTTAATAAAAAGTCCTTACACTTTGGCAAGAAACTAATTGTTACAAAAAAGGTCGCTTTAATATTTTCTTTTTCTAATAAATCTAAGAAACGGTCAATTTGATCCGCACAGTTAAACTTATCGTCCACAACAATATCGGTGTTTTGTAAGCTCGTCGTATCATAATACGATTCGACATCCATAGTCATGAACGCTTGTTTTTTCATTAATTAGCAATTCTCCTTTAAGAAATTGATAATTGCAGCGTCATATTGTTCAGTTTGATTAATGCGTACGTGCGAATGTTCTCCGTGTTCAAACCATTCCAAGACTTTCTTTTCTGAAGAACATTTATCATAGAGGAGTTGACCATATTTAGGAACGGAATATGTATCTTCTTTACTGTAAATAAATAAGATTGGTTTATTTAATCTATTAACATAGTTAATAGGACCATGCTTTTTTGGGGAGCGACCAGCCACTAATGTGATTAAGGCCATAACTTCTTGAGTATATGGGAATAAAGGTTTTTTCCTTTCAATTAAATGGTTTTTAAAGCTTTCATTAAAATTGATATACATGCCATCTGCAACAATACCTTTGATATAGTCTGGACATTCTTTATCGCATATTGCGTATAAACCAGTCGCAGAGCCAATGCAAATACCGTGTATAACAACTTCTTTAACGCCTAATTCATCGTGGATATATCTTGCCCAGTTAAGAATATCTTTATATTCTTTTAAGCCTAAGCAATTATATTTACCTTCACTTAACCCGTGACAACGATTATCAATCGCAACAATGTTATAGCCAGCTTTTCTATATGGTTCAGAAAAATAATATGAATATGTTCCTGATTCCATTCTGCCTGGGATGACAATGACAGCTTTGTCATTGCCAAAATCAAAATATTCCGCGACTAATTTAAAACCACAACTAGTGATAGAAATGGTTTTACGATATTGTTCGTATTTCTTGCCCCACTCTTCGCCGATAGCGAACATTTGTTTTTGTTCTTCATTATCCCAAGAAACTGTTCTAGACCATTTATCTTTATTTTTACGAACAAGTAAAACTGTATATATGACATTAGAAACAATCATAGTTGGGAGAAAATAAAAAAGTATGGCTGCTCCAATTATTCCTAAGACAATATATAAAGCAATCATATTAAAATAACCCCACGATTAAATCGTAAATATTTTCTCCACCATCAATAACAGTGGCTTCAATATTAGAATAGTTATCATAGATAAAATCTTGAATTTGTTCCATTAATTCATCATCAGATGATTTGCCTTTAAAGATAACCATCGCGAATTTATCATCGATATTTTCGACTTTAGATAATGTTTCTTTAAAGGTCTCAAAAGCAGATTGCTTTGAGGAGACTAATTCATCATTAATAGTCCCAACTTTATCACCGATTGCACATTTAAAGCCATTACTATCATAATTTTTAATCGCACTAGAAACAGTGATTGTATCCACTGCATTAATGTTATCTTTGAAAGCATTAATACGATTTTCACTAGTATCTTCTGGTAGATCAACTTGCAATGCATAGAAGCCTTCTATCACGCTTCTTGAAGGAATGATAAACGCTTTTTTTGTTTTTAATAATTCAATAGCTTGTTTAGCAGCACCAATAATATTGACATTATTTGGGAATATGACGATATTATCAGCATTAACAGCATTCATAGCGTTAACAAATTCATTAGTGGATGTATTCATGCTTTGTCCACCTTGAATGACAATATCGACACCCATATCTCGATAAGCAGCTTCTAAGCCATCACCATCGACGACAGCAATAATAGCGAGACTTTTTCTCGGTAAATCTTTTTCTTTATGGATAATTTTGAATTCGTTATGTTGAAGTTGCATATTCTCCATTTTAAAGGAAATAAATTCACCATATTGTCTTGCAATAGCGATCACTTCTTGTGGCAATAAAGTATGAATATGAACTTTTACAATAGTTCCTTCTTGTAGGGCAACAATAGAGTTACCTAAAGGCTTGATAGTTTCAATAAAATTATTGAGATTGAAGGTCTTTTTAAAGTCTTTGCTATTCATTAATTGAAGCAAGAATTCTGTGCAGTATCCTTCGACAAATTGGGAATTTTCATCGAAGAATGGCTGGGAAAATTCCACTTTTTGTTCAATTTCTGAAATTTCTGTGCCATCAAGTATTTCTCCATTAAGAAACTTATTCATGCCTTCCACTATTTTGATATAGCCATAAGCACCACTATCTAAAACGTTAGCTTCCTTTAATGTTGGAAGAAGGTTAGGAGTCTCTTTGAGAGATTTATTCATTTCGCTAAGATATAACTCCATAGTTTGAGCGATTGTGATATCGCCTTGGATAAGGCTTTTGATATTTTCAATACCTTCTTTAGCGACAGTTAAAATAGTGCCTTCAACTGGATTAATAACCGCGTTATAGGCTACTTTATATGCGGAAATTAAAGCGTTTTTTAATTCTTTTGGATTAACAATGCCTTTGGATTCTAATTCATTTGACATTCCTTTAAATAATTGGGATAAGATAACGCCTGAATTACCTCTTGCGCCTAATAGCATGCCACTAGCGACCTCTTTTAAATATTCACCTAAGTGTTTATTCTTTTTGGCTTTTTTATAGCCATGTTCAAGAGTTAAACGCATATTTGTGCCAGTGTCACCATCAGCCACAGGAAAAACATTCATGCTGTTAAGTTCTTTTTCAGCATTAATTAGATTAAACAGGGCGTTTTTTAACATCCCTTGAAATGTTAATCCATTAATTGTATTTCCCATGATTATTGTTCAGGATTTGTTCCTTCTTCGAGTAAATCTGGTTCCACTGTTTCTTCTTGAACCTTCTCCTTATTCACTCTGCCGAGTTCAGAAATGGATTTTGGTAAAAAGAACGCTAAACCAAACGCAATGAGTGTCGCGACTGCTGCCACGATTGTAATGTAGAATGTTCCTTTGTGCCCTAAAATATTTGCGGTTTTTAACACAGTTAAAATAGCAGTGCCACCAATACCACTAGCGACTCCAGAGAATAAACCTTGGACAGCGAAATACATCGCAGAGTGGGAGATGCCAGTTCTCTTTTCATCATCGGCAGCGAGTTGAGATGGGATGGAATAAGCCACTGCAAACATCGCACCGATAGAGAACGAGGAAGCGACACCACAGACCATACCAAGGATCATCTTGACTGTGTCGGAAACATTTAATAATGAGATGCCAAAGAATGCTAGCATACCTAACGCAAAGATTAATAATGTATATTGGAAAGCAAACTTAAAGCCTCTCTTAGCAATTAATTTATTATAAATAAGAAATGTAAATGGAACAGGAGCAAACGCCGCTGCCATAACTGGTGTCATTGGTAAACCAGTAATGGAGAAGTATTCGTTGATGCCATTTAAGAATAATTGAAGACCTAAAGTCATAAATGAATAGACAATCATCCAAATGATAAAGTCTTTATTTTTAAACGTATAGCCGACTGATTTAAAGAGATTGACAGTCTTTTCAACTTCTCCAACGCCATCTTTAGTGCTCTCTTCCTTAATCATAAATAATGGAATTAGCATCAATAACACCAATGGTAAGCAAACTAATGCGACATATTTAATATTCAAACCTTTTAAAATCATTGGCACTAAAGCAAAACCAAAGATGAAATAGGTAATATCTGCAATAGATTTTGTATTAGATAAGAAACGACGATCTTTTTCATTGTCAACAATTTCTGTAAATGTCGCATAATATGTGACCATTGTTAATGTATAGAATGAATAGAAAATAGCGAGAACAAGGAAGTAATACCAAGTATTAAGGAGTGATCTTTCCGCTAATTGAGGGACAAACAAGGCAAAAGCCACATAAGCTAATGTCATCGGTATTAAACCAATAATTAAGGATGGTCTTCTTCTCCCCCATCTAGTTTTTAATCTATCGGTCAATTGGGCCATTGGGATATCAATAACACCATCAATAACCTTAGCGATAACACCAAACACTGCCCATAGACCTGGAGCGACAAGATACATAATTCCTTCAGAGCCGGCAAATGTGTGTGTTGCCCATTGTGCTTCGGCAAAACCTTCAGCGATAATCGCACTACATAAGTATGAGCCCATGATAAGGTTTAAAAAGTTAACGCCTAACGCCCCAAAAGCGTAAAGGATTAATTTAGCTTTACTCCTAATTGGTTTCATGATTATTTACCAACTTTCTCCATAATTTTCTTAATAGCTTCTGTTTCTTGGACTAAATCTTGACTAATTGGTTTGCCATAATAATAGGCCGCCATTAAACCTGGACCGACATTGATACCGCAATTTGGCATAACGTCATTGATATAAACAGCCTTTGGATGGAATTTTTCAATTATTAATTGTTTGAAAGTTTCAGCTTGTTTATGACGATTGCTAGTAGCGATAAAGACAATTTGATTTTGAATATCGGTTGAGAATTCTTCAATGTATTGAAGTAAGATTTCAATTGTTTGTTTTTCGCCTTTACCTTTACCGATAACAGTGGTTAAACCATTATAGTCAAATTCACCAATTGGCTTAATGCCAATTAAAGAACCAAAGAACGCTTTTGCGTGAGTGATTCTACCTTTTTTCGCAACGAAGGATAAATCATCCATCCAACCAGTTTGGTGGAAATGGTTCTTGTTTTCTTCTAACCAGTCAAAGACTTCTTTAATGGATTTGCCTTCTTTTCTTAAATCAGAGGCATAAGTCGCCATTAAACCAGCGGCCGGTCCAAATCTTAATGTATCAACAATATATAATTCGGCTTCTGGATATTTTGCTTTAATTTCTTCTTGGGCTTTGCTCATAAAGGAATATGTGCCACTGATACCAGTAGATATACACAAAACTAATAAGCCAATTCCCGCTTTAGCATGTTTTTCAAATTCAATAAAACATTCTTGAGTGTTCGGTGGAGAAGTTTTATACCCATCTGGATCTCTTTTGAGATCTTTATAAAATTGGTCTCTTTCTTCTGGTGACCAGCTATTGATAGCGTCGTGTTCTTTTCCATCTGGGGTTGTGTAATGACCCATGATCATTTCGATGTCATACTCTTTTAAGAGTTGATCGGAAAGTTCACAAGTGTTATCAACCATAATTGCAAACTTCTTACTCATCTAGTGTACCTCCGTTAGTATTTAAGAAAGTTATAAATTGTTTAATGACTGTCTCCCCACCAAAAGTGAGAGCAATCGCATGACCCGCTCCTTCAACAAGAATCTTCTTTTTAGAAGAAGCACATTTATCATAATTATCATTAAAAAAGTCCATTTTGACAACAATATCTTTACTCCCCTGAGTAAATAAAGTTGGAATTTTGTTAGATTGGAGAGAAATTCTTGTATCGTCTTCACGGAAATCTGCTTTTAAGATTTTTTTTGTAAACCATCTCACTAATCCCATAAAAATACCTTTTGGAATGTGACGTTGTATAGAAATATAGTCCACTAATTCAAAAACATTAGTGTACGCAGCATCAATCACCATCGCTTTAACGATATTTGCATCAAAATAAGGTGAGGCTAACGCAACAGTTGTCGCGCCCATAGAAGCGCCATATAAATAGATGTTTTCACACTTCTTTTCATTATGAATATAATCAACCCAAGCAAGAGCATCTTTCTTTTCATGATATCCGAATGAAGTAAACCTACCATCACTAAGGCCATGAGCTCTTGAATAGATGAGCAAAACATTATATCCTTCGCTTAGTAATCTTAACACTAAGTTAGGAAATAAAAGAGTTGGCTCAGTTCTCAAACCATGAAAGAAAATGATAGTCTTTTTTGAGTTATTTTCATAATAACGGCCACGTAGTGTTAAACCATCAAAAGATTTAATTTCCACTATTTCGTGGGGTGTTTGCATCAATTTATCATGCGATTCCAGCATTTCTTGACGAGTTTTCTCATAATCTGGATTTGTGTCAAACGCCTTTCTAACTTTCTCATCAGACCATCTTCTATAGTTCGCATAGAAAACAAAATATGAGGCAATAACATGAGGGATTACCACCAGAAATAAGATTGCACCAACAACAATTAAAGCAATGTACATTATTAACCTCTTTTTACTTTCTTTTCTTTATAGTGATTTTCACATAAATCTTCTAGTTTTTCTTCTTGCTCACGAAGATATGCGGTAGCGTTATCTAAATCGTTTTTTGTTAAAATAGAACCAGTTTTAAAATCGTTTGGGCTAATCGGTTCACCCATTGCAATGATTAAACGGCTATACCAATGTGGTCTTCTTTTAATATAGACAGGAATAATTGGTGAACCACTACGCAACGCCATCATAACAGCGCCATTTTTAAACATTTGAACACCTTCAGAGGATAAATTGACTTTTCCTTCTGGGAACATAGTGACGATATTACCAACTTTTAAGTTATCAGTAATTTCTTTAAATGTCGCAAAAGAGAAATTATCTCTATCAATTTCAATACATTTAAAACCTTTAGTGAATAACCAATGTTTAAACTTACCAGCAAATAATTCTTTTGTGGCGATGAAATGGTGTCTTCTCCTCCATAATCCGATCATTAAAAGCATTGGATCCACCATTGTTATGTGATTAGAAATGATTAAGTTACCGCCCTTCATCTTTTTATTAGCTTTAGCTTTATCAGAGATATAAATGATTTTTGGACGATACAAAAGTAAGCCAGGAGAAGCAGTAATCCTGACAAAATCAAAGAATAAATATCTTAAACTTATCGCTCTATTTCTTTTGACCATCTAGCTTTCCTTTTAATTCAATTATTCTATCTCTTAACAAATTAGTAATGTTAGTAACATTTTCTTTTTCTGTTTTAGTTATATCGTAATAGTCAAATGCATTAAATGGTTTACCAATTATTACTCGGGCTCTTTTCTTTTTAAAATAGGAGCCATTTGTGGCGCATGGAATAATTGGTGCTTTACTTTGTAAAGCAAGAAGAATAACGCTTTGTTTAAATTCTAAAGGTTTTTCTTCTTCTGGTTTTGGAATACGACTCTCTGGAAATGTCCCCACTACTCCACCCTTATTAATCACTTCATTGCTCTTATCTAAGAATGATAAGTCATGTGTGTTTCTATTCACATAAATGCCGCCCATCATTTTTAAAAACGTTTTGAGGCCTCTTCTTGTATAAAGGATTTCCGCCATTAAGTAACGGAGAATGCGGTAAAAAACAAATAAATAAACTGCATAATCATAAACCGATGTGTGGTTACTGACTATGATTGCCCCACCTTTAATATGACGGGATTGAACTTTTTTATCTTCATAATAAATCTTGGTGCGGAAGGCACACCATTGGACAATCCAACCAGTAATACGGACAAACCATTGAAATATAGCAATCATAAATTCTGTTTAATGAAACTAGAGATATCACTAACTGTGTGTTTTAACTCTTCATTCGATAATATCGAAACATTGAATTCTTCTTTAATTTTGTTATCAACAATTAAAAAATCTAAAGATGTTCCTCCATAATCAGAGAAGAAATCCAAATTAGCGTTAATCTCTTCAGCTTTGATACCTAACACCAGTGAGAATAATTCTTTAATTTTTAAAGATATCGCATCATCAATTGCTTTATCGTCTTGGACATTATCAGCAATAATTAAGCGATGATTCATATAATCATCAGTTAAACGTTTACGATTGAGTTTAAATTCATCTCCTTGGATTAGAGGAGTAGTCACTATTTCCACTTTACCAATTTGTTTATCTAAATTATTAGATATCATCTTCTTTTTAATCTTGTCTTTAATTTTCTCAATTGATTCTAGAGATGAGTATTTATTCACTGACACTAATAAGGTTGGAACATTATTCTCCTTATTTAAAATGAGACACATTCCATTTACACCATCGACATATAATTCTGCTTCAATGATATTAGGGTTAAGGTTTTCACCACTGATGGAGACCACTAAATCATCTTCCCTACCATATAGATAAAATCTATCCCCTTTTCGTTTTGCTAAATCATGGGTTATAAAATAATCGTCACTACGATTAATGACTTTGTCACCTTCAATAATATATTTGGATAAGCCTTTACTTTTAACAAGCAATTCACCACTATCATTAATTTGATATTCGACATATGGTAATGGATGACCGATTGATCCAGTAGTTAAATATTTATATTTATTTGATAATTCTACAGATGTGATACCAATTTCACTCATGCCATAACCATTCGCGAGATGATAACCAATATAGTTAAAGAAGGACAAAACTTCTTTTTCAATCATCGACCCACCAGTAATCATAAAATAGACAGAACCACCAAATAATTTTTCTCTTACTTCTTTAAAAGCAAGTTTTCTAAAAAGTTTACCTAAAATTGGTAATCCTTGGGTTTTCGCTGCAATTCTCATTCCTTTTTGATATTTTTGATAAGTTTTATCACCCATTGCTTTAATTTCTCTTATCGCACTTTCATATGTTTTTTGCCATAAAAGAGGGACCGCAAAGATATGGGTGACATGATGTCTTTTAATTGTTGATTGAATTGTCGCAGGGGTTAAATTATTAAGCCTTACGAAGGTTCTTGAAAAGAAGCCAAACCAAGTATATAAAGCAATTAAACCAAAGATATGATAAAAAGGTAAGAAAGCAAGAAGCTTTAATTCACCTTGATAATGTTTCTTAACCAATTTATTAGATAAGATAATGTGTTTACTTTGTTTAATGATATATTTAAATTCTTCAGCGGAATATGCGCACACTTTAACATTATTAGATGTACCACTACTCATCACAAAGATTTCACTACCAAATTCTCCATTATATTGTGGAGCAATTCTATCTAAATCATCTAATCTAATAGTCTTAGTATTAAATCTTTTTTCATCATCACTGATGACTAAAATAGCTTTAGTGTTATTTAATGTGTTATTTAATGAAGTAATATCTAATCTTTTATTTAATAAAAGTGGTCGACATCCACATTTTAAAATAGCCCAAAAAGCTTCAATCCACTGATGACTATTTTCAAGGTTTAAACCAATAACTGAATTATATGGAGTGTCGCCGATGATGTCTTTTAAAGCATTAGCCATTTTAATTGCGTTTTCTTTAGCTTCACCATAGGTGATTTTCTTAATTAAAAAGCCTAGGCTTTCTTCAAACATCACATTTGTGGATTCTAAAAACATCAAATCAAATAAATAAGAGAAGGAAATTTCTCCCTTATCTAATAAAGAGAGTTTGTAATTAACAAACCCATTTAATGTTTTATAACCATTAATATTTGTGTATTTCATAATTAATAGCTTTTTTTCGACAAGGATATTGATGGTTTATCACCGAGCAAATATCTGATGTTCTCCTTCGCACAAACCTTTTGGACTGCCCAAGTGCCTGTCGCTAAAGCGAAAGGTAATCCGCCAGGAGAAGCCATCCATTGAGAAGCCATATAAACATTATTTAATCCTTTGATTCTTCCACTATCCCAATACATACTGTTTTTACTAGTAAAAGCAAAGGACATATAAGCACCTTTATAATTATTTGTGTATCTAGTTAATGTTATCGGAGTGGAGACATCTAATAATTCAATATTTCCTTCTAATTCAGGGAAGCGTTTAATGATACGAGAAATGACATCGTTCGCGACTCTTTGCTTTTCTAATCGGTAGTTATTTTTATCTAAAGATTTCCAATAATCATAATCTTCTTGGAATTGGTTAAGTAAGATTAAAACTACACTATTGCCCTTAGAGGAGATTGTTTTATCATAACTAAAATCTCTCATATGGATACCAGTAACTTTTTGTTTACCAACCATAAATGGTTCGCATTCAAAGTGATAGATAAAATCTTTCTTGATATCTTTTTTAAAATTGACAAACACCAATGTAGATGAAGGAGTTGGATTCTTCGTTTCGTTAAATAAATTCTTATAGAATTTTTTCTTAATATATCGATCTTTTAGGATGTTATGTAAGAAATAAAATGAATCACAAGCTGGGATTAAATAATCGCAATCATAGATTCTACCATTTTCTAAAACCACACCAGTGACATTATTATCATTAATAATGACATCTTTAACAGGAGAATTAGTTTTTATTGTTCCACCAAGAGAAAGGAAATAATCTTTCATATTTTCAATCATTTTGACAGAACCACCAATTGGGACTCCACCATTACCAGACGCTATTGCAGCGTAAGAATAGATAACTTGGAATAGATTACCTCTTCCACCTTGAATCTTATCAATCGCATTTCTAATTGCGGGATGTTTAAATTTACGAGCGTATTTATAATTATCCATCTTCATTGTCATCAAATATGATGGAAAAACACTTAGAACTTTTAATCCATAAGCTAAAAGCTTAAAGATATTCATCTTACCTACAGGTGTAGTGACTGGAGAAGAAATCCTCATAAAGTCTCTCACCTTATTAAAGAAACGATGAATTTGTCTTTTATCCTCTGGGGAAATTTCTATCCAAGTTTGTTCGGCTTTATCAATGTCAGAATAAAAAGGTACTTCTATTCCTTTATACTCAAAGGTTCCAAAAGATGGAAGATGAACAATATCTTCATTACATTGAAAAGCGTGGACATTTTTCCACATTCTATTTAAATCACAACCATCTTTAGTGCCTGTTAGCCAATGGATACAACCATCGAGATAATGACCTTTACGATACCAACCAGTGCATAGACCACCGACAGTGGGATTTTTTTCTAATATTGTGGCGTGGAGCCCGTGTTGTTCAGCATAAATACCAGCAGCTAAACCAGAGACACCCGCTCCGATAATAATGACGTCTTTAATACGCATACGCTTATTTTACACGCTCACGTTTAATAAGTCAAAACGCACACGCATTAGAGAATTGTTCCTATATTGATTAACTTTTTGTGGATTGTCATTTAAAATAGAATAGTAACGATTAGAGGTATCATATGAGCAAACAAGAATTAATCGCTTTAACTAAGGAACTTCTCCAAGAAGAAAATTTAGAGAACAGAACTAGAGATTTACAACTATTAAGAAGAGAATATAAATTTCTCAATGGTAGAGATGAAGAAAGTTATTTCGAACAAGAAGAAACCAATAAATTTATCGCTTTATTTAATGAATTAGCAAAAAAAGAGCCAAAATTATTGCTTTCTCCATATGACGAAAAGAAAAACATCATCGCTGAAGCGAGAAAATTATTAGACAAAAAAGAAGTCTTAGTGGCTAATAAAGAATTAGATAAATTATCTGATGACTTTAGAAAAGTTGGTAGATGTTCCACTAAAGAACAAGATGATGAATTATGGCAAGAATTTAGAGAAGCGAAAGATCAATTCTTTGCGAAGAAGAGAGCCTATTTTGAAGAATTAGCTAAATCTAATGCTGAGAAAAGAGAAAAGAAAGAAGCGATTATTGAAAAAGCCAAAGCCGTTATTGAAATAGATAACATGAAAGAGGCAAATGAACAAATGAATAACCTCAGAAAAGAATGGAAAGAAGTTGGTTATTCTGGTAAAGGTGATGAATACTTATGGAAAGAATTCGCAAAAGTCTTAGATGAATTCCAAGATAAGAAAAAAGAACGTCATCGTGAAATGTTAAAACTCTTTGAAGAAAGAGCAAATAAAAAAGAAGACTTAATCAAGAAAGCCAAACAACTCTTAGCGGATTCTGAATTTACTGATGAAGAAGTCGCAAAAGTAAGAAAAATGAGAGATGACTTTAGAAATATCGGTTTCGCCGGTAAAGAAAAAGAAGATGATCTCTACAATAAATTCGAAGCCGTTATTAAACAATACTTCGAAGAAATGAAATTCTATAAATAACAAAATTCCCTGCAAAGCAGGGTTTTTTCATAAAAAAAGAGGTTGCCTTTAATAATTGAGCAGCCCCTTTTAAGTGGGAGATTATTGGTTATTATTGCCTTGATTATATTTGTGATATTCATTGAGCAATTGCTTTTTGTTTTTATGACAACATTCACAATCACCCGTTGGCAAATGATGAACTTTTTTATAAATGTACTGGCCAATCACAAAAGATAGGAATGCGACAACAAGCACAATCGCTAATATTTCTATCCAAAGTGTGTTGGGATTATTAAACATTATTTTCTCCTTAAAGTAATCTTACCTTCAAATTTGAAGATATAAACAAATGTCAAAACGATTAAACAGATTAATACCACTGTGACAGGAATTGCCCAAGCTAAAGCGCTAACGCTAAAGCAAGACAATAATGCATAGACAAAGCCCGCTCCGATAAAAGAGGCAATAATCCAGAAGGCTAATGTGTATCTAAATGTACCTTTCTTTAATTCTGCTTTTGCAGTTGCACACGCTGCAAAGCAAGGAATGGTTAACATGTTAAAGGCGATAAATGAGATACAACCTTGCCAAGAAATACCAGTCGCATGAATCATTTGACTTACCGCTGTAATACCTTCTTCATCCGCTTCGATTGCTTCAATGATTTCTGGTTCAACCACCCCGCTATTCAAATAGGCAACCGCTACTGCACCTAAAGTAATAAATGTAGCAATGACATTTTCCTTAGCAATTAAGCCTGTGATTGCCGCAACAGCAAAGACCCAGCCAATTGAGGTGAGTTGAGAACCAAAGCCAAGTGGAGTGAATAAAGGTTGAATAAACATACCAATAGAGGCAAGGATGGAATCTTGCATATTATCAACCATATGCCAATTCCAGCCAAAATTAGATAAGAACCAAACGACAATTGTGGAAGCCAAAATGATGGTAAATGCTTTTTTAACAAAGTGTTTTGCTTTATCCCACAAGTGAATCATTAATGACTTGAATTGTGGTAAATGATATTGTGGCAACTCCATAATAAATGGAGCAGCATCACCTTTTAATGTTGTATGTCTTAAGATTAAAACTGACACAATAGCGGTAATAATGCCAACGACATACATAGAGTAAGTAATTAAATCAACATGGTTAAAGTTAAAGACTTCTGCCACGCCACCAGCAATCGCAACAAGGATTGGCAATTTAGCGCCACAAGAGAAGAACGGAATAACTCTAATTGTGGAGATTTTTTCATTCTCGTCCGCTAATGTTCTAGTATTGATCATCGCTGGAACAGAGCATCCAAAACCCATAATCATTGGGATAAAAGCTCTTCCTGATAAACCAAATTTTCTAAATATTCTATCTAAGATAAAGGCAACACGAGCCATATATCCAGTATCTTCCATGATGGAGAAAAAGAGGAAAAGAACGAGGATTTGCGGTAAAAACCCTAAAATTGCAAATAATCCAGATAAAACACCATCACATAGGAAACCAGTTAACCAGTGCCCTTCACCTAACCAAGCTTCCATACCTCCAGCAGTCACATCTATGAGTGCGGAGAAAGACATATCAAATAAATTAAATAGGATTACACCTGGTGAATTAATTCCACCATCAGTCCAAATTAATCCTTCATAAATACTACCTTCAAACGATGGAGTGGCATCTTTAAATAATCCGCCTAAGAAGAATAAATTTTCTGAAAAAGTTAAGTGGAAAACAAAGAACAAAATCACTGCAAAAATTAATAAGCCAAAGACTTTATGGGTTAACACTTTATCGATTCTATCGGATTTGTTTTCTTTAACCTTCTTTGGTTCATCTATTTCTTTTTTGATAATAGCTTTTGAGAAATTATTTGAAATATAGTTATATCTCTCATCAGCAATAATTGCTTCTATATCATCACCAAAGGTTTCATCCTTAAATGTCTTTTTAAACTCTTCCACCATTGGCAAAAGATCTTTATGCATTTCACTCTCAATCTCATCATTCTCTACGAGCTTAATTGCGTGGAACAATGGATTGTCAACATTTTTACCTTTAAAGGCGATTCTAACATCACCAATTAAGTGATTCAAATCTTTGTTATAAACAACAGTGTGACCTTCTCTTGAAGTCAAGCTAGCTTCATAAGCTGCTTCCATCAATTCTTTTAAATTAGATTCTTCAAGAGCGCTGATTTTCACTACTTTGACTCCTAATTTTTCTTCAAGAATCTTTTCATCTAATGTATCACCAGCTTTTTCTAAAACATCCATCATATTGATGGCCACTACGACTGGGACATCAATCTCTAATAATTGTGTAGTAAGATATAAGTTTCTTTCTAAGTTAGTAACATCAACAATGTTAATGACACAATCAGGCTTTTCATCTAAGATGTAATTTCTAGAAATTACTTCTTCACTTGTGTATGGAGAAAGTGAATAAATACCTGGTAAGTCGATAATAGAGATGGTTTCTTTTAATTTCTTATAAACACCATCTTTTTTCTCAACTGTTACACCAGGCCAGTTACCAACATGAGCGGTGCTACCAGTCAAGTTATTAAATAATGTGGTTTTACCACAGTTTGGATTTCCCGCTAAAGCAAAACGTTTCATTTTTGTTCCTCCTCAACTTCGAGAATGACTAAACATGCTTCTGATTTACGAAGTGTCAATTCATAGCCTCTAATTGTGACCTCTAACGGATCTCCAAATGGAGCTTTTTTACGTAGATAAACTTTCGCCCCTGGGGTTACACCCATATCAAATAGTCTTCTACGAAGGTGACCCTCACCTTCCACTTTTTTAATTAGGCCAGTCTCGCCTATTTGAAATTCGTCTAGTTTTTTTAGCATAATTCCTACCTTTCTACGCTACTAGAATCTTACTAGCGACTGAGTGATCTAACGCCAATCTTCCTTCCTTAACAGCGATTACTACACCACCATTAACTGAGGAGATTACTCTGATTAATGAGTTAATTAAAATACCAAGACTCTCTAAATGCTTTTTAGTCTTATCATCGAGCAATATTTTAACAACTTTCATTTCAATGTTAATTGGAGCTAATGCGATTGGCATAATAAGTCCCTCCTTAATTAGTTAGCATTAACTAACTTAATTTATTATACATTGTTTCACATTAGTGTAAAGAAAAAAGTTAGCATATACTAACTCGTAATCTTATTAATTGATAATAAATGTATTATTTACGATTTGATTGAGCGTACTTTTTTATTGCTTCCCAGGATTTATCCGAAATATCGTGTTCAATACGGCATGCATCTTCCTTAGCGGTTATTTTATCAACCCCAACTTTGATGAGAAATTCTGTCAAAATAATATGTTTTTCTAATGTTTTTTCTGCGATTTGTAGACCACTAGTTGTTAAAGATATTTCATCTTTCTCGTTGATATCTATATAACCCGCTTCTTTTAATTTCGACATAGCAATAGATACAGAAGGCTTAGAAAAATTCATCGCGCGAGAAATATCAATCGCGTGAACATTTTCTTTTTCCTTAGATAATTGCAATATCTTTTCTAAATAATCTTCTTGTGATTCCAAACGTCTCATAAAACTAATTTTTGCGGATTTTTATATAAATATTATAAAATAATGCCTCAATATTTTCATTATTTAACTATTTTCTATTTCATCCAATTTATTGTTAAGCAAAGTGCGGTTATACCAATATTCTTCATCTATTTCAAAATCGACTGGAATGCCTTTATCGTTTTCAATAAAGCTACCGTCTTCTAATTCAAAAGCTTCTGTCATACATGATGAGCATCTTAAATCAAAGCCACATGGTGTGGTGAAATAATCAACGCCAGACGCACCACCTGCTGATCTTTTACCAATAATTTTTGCGGCTTTATTGTATTTAGCTGCGCCTGGGAAGGCATTTCCACAGGAGAAAGAAGCACCACTAGTTAAGACATAGAATTCATATTTACCTTCATATGTATCCTCTTCTTCTCCATATATACCATTTTCATTTAAATCCAATTGATAATGTCTTTGGCACATATCATTAACATAATAATTATATGAATTAACGTGGAAATCTTTTTTCATTAACCCTAATAAAAATGGTAAAGCAAGAACCATACCTCCAGTATTGCAGGATAAATCAAAGACCACGCGTTTTACTTCTGGATGATTAAGTGATACATCTTTCATTGCAGTATAAGCAAAACCAATCGTATCCGTATTAACATATGTATCTGGAGCGGCATTATATTCTTTTAATGGTTTTGTAGGTGTGGCCACAAACGAATCAAAAGCAAGATATGCAGTATCATCAACAACTTGATAACCTTGACCTAAGTTATGAGAGGCACGATAGCCTTCTGCTAACTCGGCATACTTCAATATGCCTCCTCTTCTAGGACCAACCATATTATTAATCGCAGTTTGATTTTCTTCGCTATCAAAATTATCTTTGCTAAATTTAGAGAAGCCTAATACTTTTGTGTGACCATCATCAATACCTTCTAAAGCCATCTTTGAAACACCTAAATGATAATCATGATATTTAGGGGATAATATTTCTTCTTTATATTGCTTTAAGAAATTAACGGAATCTCTTACTTTAGGATTAGATTGCACCAATCCATAATATTCTCCTAAATATAAACTAAGAATCTTATAGTCATATAGAGCGTATTCTGTGCTTCTTTCTTCTTCTAAAAAGAAAGTTTTATTTTTATTAATTGAAGATTTAATCTCTTGCGTCGTACCTGGAACAAACGCGTTAGGATAAGAAACACTGAGATTGATATAATCATTATCTTCTGTATAAGTAACTATCTTATTGTCAATAAGAGAGGCTTCATCCATAACGAATTCTGCCTTGGTATTGTTATTGATATAAACATAACGACCATGACCCTCATTATCTAAAGATATACGTAAGAAAAAATCAGGAATATTAATCTTTTCTAATGTGGATTTAACGGTAAATTCGCCACCTTGAATTACTGGACATTCAAAACGATATTTCTCATTGTTACCAGGTTCCACTGGTGAAAAAGAAAAATCTGTATTTGTAGATATTGCTGGGGTTATTTTTAAAACCGATAAAAGGATATTTGGTTCTTGTAAATTAAACTTCAAAGAAGAGGAATAACAAGATGCAAGCACGTTAGAGCCTCTAGATCCAAAATAATCAACACCATTATAAACAATATGATTATTACCAGATGGTGACATCGAGGTCTTAAATACCACTTGATATAAATCAATTGGCGCGTATAGTTCATTATCCTGCTCAATGATTTTTAAATCGTATTTATTTAAGTCGATAATGCGATTATCGGTGATAGAAAAATCTATATTCTTTTCTTCCGCTGGTTTATAGAGATGTTCCATTGTCTCAATATTAGGATCAGTATCATAGAAAAGATGATAAAACGCTTTTGCTTCCTTATTTATAGTGATTGTCTGATTATTTTTATTAAAGACAAAAGGATGAGTGATTGGTTCACCTTCATTACCATTAGCATAACTGATGGTGTATACGCCTTTATTATTAGAAAAATCTAATAACGGCTCTTCGGTTTTAAATCCTTGATCAATAAATTTCACCACTGGTAAGAATTCTTTTAATGAGACATAAGGGACATTACCTTCGCCTTTTCGATTAAATGTCCATAAAGGAAAAGTAAATACTTCATTATTTTTTTCAATGTATAAATTAGATTTCCTATATAGTGTTAATTCTTTGTGATCATTAGAGCTATTGCAACTAACAAGCGCTAGCGTACTTATTCCAAGTAATATCAGACTTTTTCTCATAATTTTAATCTCATACAATATTGTAATCCCAAAGGATAAGAAACTTCAATTAGGTGTAATCTAACGCAATAATTGAGGGAAAAGAACATAATCAAGTTGCATTTTTAAAAACAAAAAACGGCATCCTGTATATTTTACAAAATGCCGATTTTGACATTAACTAAATTGACACTTTTGCTATTGAGCTTGTTCTACTTTGAGAGTTAAGTTAAATAAGTCAATGGTCAACAAGTATTGACCTTTCTTTTTGAAATAGTATTCGCCTTTGTTATTTTTGTCCAAGAGAGTTGACTCTTCTACGGTAAGTTCATATTTCTTGTATGACTTGTTGTAAAAACTTGGAACATCATCAGACATTATGCCATAACCACCGACATCTGAGGTTGCTTCATATTGATATTCAAAGACATATGGAACCGTTGAATCTTTAGGAGTGAGCTCAACAAAATTACCATCCTTATAGACTACGCAGTCGTAGACTAATGATAATGGGTCTGCTTCCACTCTTATTTGATAAGTCATTTTATTAACATAAATGTTAAATTTACCATTTACATTGAATACTACACTAGTTTCAAATTGCGTAGAAGAGATGTAATTTTTTGAATCTTCTGTAACTGTTAATTTGTAATTGCTGGTGTGAGGTTCACCACTATAAAAAGAATATAATTTACCAGTTTTTACTTGGTAATCGCTAATCATGAATTCATCACTATTGTTAGGGTTAACACCCAATGAACTATAAACTATATGCTCATCAACAAGCGTGCCGATATCACAGCTTTTGAATGGATAATAGTAAGGTGTTTTGATCGCATTTTTATATTCGAAATCCATAATCATTGTTTTGATATCAAGAACGATTTTATAAACACCACTTTTTTTAACATCAACACGGATGTCTTCGCCTTGTTCTCTTAGAGGGGTTAAATATTCAGTATTTTCATTTTTTAATGTCGCCCAGATGTGTCGATAATCGCTAGACATCAATTGGAAGAAATCGCCTTCATAGAAATACATATTGTCATAGATTCTTAAGTTCTCATTATCTTTATCGAGGGTGAAAGGAATGTTGCTTTGATAATAACCTCTTACTTCCATGATGAAAGAGATATAGTCAGACATATAATATGTCTCATCGCCTGTTTTGTAATCTTCTTCTTCATATTCTTTTATGTCAGTACTGTTATCAATATCAGGGATATAGATGCCATTAGAGCCACCACTTGGTGTTAGGTCACATGCGGATATCGCTAAAGCGGTAAGAGTAATAAATAAACCAGATGCTACTTTATTTTTCATTTTGAGAAATCCTCTGTTTAATAAATTTATTGTATCACATGTGCGATAATGAAGAAAAAGGAATGTTTTTGGTAAATACGCATTGTTTTCAAAATACTATTTGAACCGTATTAATCCTTTGAATATATGGACCATCTAATCCAAAAAAATTACCTGATAAAGTGTTTTCTGAATCAATCTTATATATCTTTATTAATATTTAATACTCTTTCAGCGTTTTTATATGCAATTAATTCTTTTTCTTCATCACTCAATGAACTATCCATTAAAAATTCATATGGATTTTTTGGATTGACGTAAGGGTAGTCAATGGAATAAATCACATGATCTGCACCCATTAATTTAACGACATATTCAAGTTGATCTTTTGAAATGATTCCGCTTGGAGTTATATAAACATTTTCTTTAAAATATTCACTAATATTTTTCTTTAATTTTGTGATGTTCTTATCAAGCATAAAATCTAATCTATCTAAAAAGCAAGGAATGGTTTCGCCCCAATGGCCGATAATAATCTTTAATTTTGGGAATTTGTCAAAAATTCCAGATAAAATCAATCTCAAAACTTGAATTCCAACTTCTGAATGCCATCCATAACCAACTGATGATAATTCAAAAGCAACATCTTCTGAATATGCATCTGAATCATAATAAGCCTTTTTAACTTCACTAGGAATGAAAGCCGGGTGAATGTAAAGAGGCACATTTAACTCTTCAGCTTTTGCAAAAATAGGTAAAAATTCTTTTTCATTTAGCAAACGGCCTTTATATCTTCCAGCCAATAAAGCTCCACAAAATCCTAATTCCTTCACACATCTTTCAAGTTCTAAGCTTGCACTCACAGGATCACACATTGGAAGAGTAGCAAAACCTAAAAATCTTCCGGGATATTGATTAATGTGTTCTTTTGTGATGTTATTAGCTAATTTGCATGCTTCAATTGCTTCTTTAGGTAAAACGTTATCTCCAATTGGCGATGTCATTGATAGGACCTGAATGTCTATATGATTCTCATCCATATATTTAATTCGCTTTTCAAAATTGGTTAGATCTTCAAAAATTCCAGTCACATGAGGAGTTTTTAAAGGAACATTGCGGTCTGAATATTTTCTATTTATTTCCATTATTCTAATATCTGCATAATGTTCTTCCAAAGTAATTAGTTTCATGATAGTTATTCTCCTTTACTTTATTTTGTTTATGGTCTTTATTTTTTTGACTCCCCTTTGATATTGATATTTTGGGTATCCAAAGCCCACCACATTTATAATTTTATGATTTTCAGGAATTCTTAAAAATTTCAATATCTCTTTATTGCTTGAAAGCAATTCAGCGCTATAAGTTGAAATAATGGTTCCGAATCCATAGGCATTAGCAAGCAATTCAAAATAAGCTGTTGCAATATTTATTTCTGTCATCGCCCCATCATAGAATCTCTCAGATAATGCTTTATGTGCGATGAATAAATGAGGGGCATCATAAACTCTTAACTCGCTAAAATCATCATTTTCATCATCGAATAACGAAAGTTGATTGCCTTTATATAATTGATAAATGTGTCTCATCGCCTCTTTTGTGTATACCACTGTAAATTCTAAACCCTGATTATTTCCGCCGGTTGGCACATGGCTTACCGCTTCTAACATTTCATCAATTATATCTTCGGCTATTTCTTCTTTTTTAAAATCGCGACAAGAACGTCTAAATTTCATTAATTTTGGTAGATCTTCTTTTATCGATTTTGAAGGCTTTTTTGAGACCTCATCTGCATTAATCCCTAAAATCGATATTGCTCCATTTGGGCATATCGCCAAACAATGTTCGCACTTCCAACACCCTTTCCACGAAAAATTGTATTCATTGACGAATTTAGGATGTCCGTTTTCCATCAAGAGCACGTTTCCCCCAACCATATTCCCAGGGCATACTTTTACGCATATTCCACAACCAATACACTTTGTTAAATCTACTTTAAAATTCGCAGTTTTCAGAATTTTTCCCTCCTTATAAAATATATAATCCAATTCTAAAAGTAACATTAGGATGATGATTATTTCCAGGTAATGGATCTCTTAATGCCGCTGGATACCTACTTCCGAGGCACTCTCCTCCCATAAGATTATATCCACCACCACGCATAACATAATTAGAGCCATTTCTTTCTCTTGTCCATTCCCAGTTATTGCCCGCTAAATCATAAATATTATTTGCTTTAGTTTCTTCAAATACACCTGTGTAATTTCCTTTGGCATTTACTGAGAATGTGTCGTTTGAATAATTGCCCCAGCTAGTACTATCTCTTGATACTTCATTTCTTGTTTTAGCATTGGAATCAATTAACCACTGTAATGTAGTATCATAATTGATTCCCCATGGGAAGAATCCCTGCACAGAATCATTATCGGAATATAAAGATTCACAAACTCCTACTGTATCTTGTGGTGAAAATCGTACCCAAATATTACCTGGGTTATCACTTGAGACTTTTACACTTAATGGTTTATTGTTTGTGCCTTTGCTTGCTTCATATCTCCCGATATAAAAGCCGCCATAAGTTTTTATGCTTTTAACCATTTGTTTATATGAATCTAAATCTACTTCATCATAATAATTAGTAAATTTGTCACCACTAGAAAAATAACTGCCGAAATCCTGTGCTTTAAATTTAGTTTTAATAGTTGGAACCCAAACATATTCGCTATTATCAGGTGCAATTACCACTAGACCTGTATTTATTGTTTGCTCATTAATATTATTTGAAACTACAAAATTAAATGGAACATATGCAATATCACCATTTTTATCTTCATATTTAGTCGCTTTAGTATTTTCTATATCTATACCAGTTAAATCAAAATTGCTGGAATTAGAATTAGCGTTGCTACAAGATGAAACAATAAAAATGAGTAATATAGATGCTGCTATTGTTAAAAATCTTTTCATTTCTTTTTCCATTCCTTTACAAATTTGTCAGTAAAGTCCCATAGTTCCTTTTGATTTTTAATTTCATATGATAATGGTGATGATTCTTTATAATTAATACTTCTATCAAAATATTTAGCTTTTACATTTAAAGAATCATCTAACATAAGCGATGCAAGAGCGCTGGATGATTTATCCAAATCTCCAAATCTATCTGGCATCATTGTCTTTACAAAGATTATTCTTGATTTAGGCATAGGGCCACCAGCAAAATTCGTTTGCATCATGCCTGGATTAAATGAATTAACTAATGTGTCTTTATTCTCTTGATCCAATCTTTCTTGAAGTTCATTTGTAAAATAAATATTTGATAATTTAGAATATGGATAAGCTGTCCTATCATTATTTTCAGAATAAAAAATATCTTCTACATTTGTCCACTTTAAACCTTGAGGTGGATTATGCATGTCGCTTGTAATATTGAATATCTTTTTAATGTTGTATTTTTTGAGCAAAAGATTGGTTAAGTACCAATGACCTAAATAGTTAGTAGCCATAACAATCTCAACTCCATCAACTGATTTTCCTTGATGCATTCCAGATATCCCAGCGTTATTTATAAGGCCATATAAAGAATCGTTTGTTTTTTCAAATTCAGACACGAATTCTTCTATTGATTTAAGCGATGATGTATCTAATTTTATGTATTCAATATTTGGATTTTGGGTTTCTTTAAAAATTTGTTGTTTTGCTGATTCTGCTTTTTCTAAATTACGGCAAGCTAAAATAATTCGATATTCTTTATTTAAAGCTATTTTTTTAGCGGTTTCAAAGCCTAATCCTGAATTAGCTCCTGTTATAATTACATTTTTTAATTCACTCATATAATCACGCTCCTATCAATTTATTAAGAAGGCTAATCATTTCTTCTTTTTCTTTTGAATTTAAATTCTTTGATAACTCGTTTTCAATATCATCACCAACCTTGTTTAATTCCTTTTCTAATGATAAAGCTGTTTTGGTTGGTGTGATTAGTTTTCCTCTTGCATCATTGGGATTAGCTATTCTTTCAACTAAACCTTTCTTTTCTAAATAATCTATGTGTCCTATTGTTGTTGGATGAGTCATAGATAAAAATTCTTCTATATCTGTAACTCTTGCACTATGATTATTTTTTGCATATAAAAACTTTAATATTTTATATTGTGTTGCGCTTATCTCATAAGGCTCTAAAATCTTATTTGAAATCTTATCAAATTTAAGTGATGCTTTTTTAATCAAAATAGCTATTTTATTTATTTCCATAAATTAATTCTCTTTCGTAGTTTCCTACAAATATTATATAGTAGGTTCCTACCAAATGTCAATTGATTTGCTTTCTTTTATAAGAAAAGAAAAATTCCCCCACCAATAGATATATCCATAACCATCAGTTTCTAATTAACGTAATCTCGTTAGATATGAAACATCGAGTGTTATTCAACTAATCAACGTTTGGATATTAAAAACTGTGGCTTGAAACTCCTTAAAACAGTCAAGGCTGTACAAATATAGGAACAAGTTCACAGTGTAAATTAATTATACCAGGAGAAAGAAATGTTATCTAATCAAAGACCGGGTACGATTAGATAATACGAATTAATATATGGAATTATTTATAGACGAAACTCAAATGCGATTATGACAAGGTCAGGTCGCCATCGCTACAATGAACTGTAATCACCCGATTTCGATTACAGGAAGCTTTATTTGAGGGCCTTCGCGGAAAGCAAGGAGGACATCCAGGATAACGGCATATATTGATTATGCTAGTTAGACATAAAAGAAAATCTAACCAAAAATGGTTAGATTACATTATTTGTTAAACGATGACTTAATTATACAATTTTCTTAAGAAACAACGTTATCTTGCTTATTTTAAAGTAGAATTTTATAACTGAATACAGTCCAGTGCAAGCATGATCACAAATCCTAAAATGAATGACCAGACACCAAAGTGATCGTGACCTTCGCTTGTCATTTCTGGAATCATTTCTTCCGCAACTACGTAGATCATGCATCCACCCGCAAAGGCTAAAGCCCAAGGCATAATTCCTTGGATTTGCATAGCAAGGAATAAACCAATGACTGCGGCAACTGGTTCAACTGCACCACTTAACATACCAAAG
>CAJOLV010000010.1 GCA_905235515.1 uncultured Bacilli bacterium
CAAATTTGTTGCTTAAACTACTATTTTTAGCAGATAAAAAGATAAAATTCCGTGATGTTATCAAGTAAAAATATCAACACTTTGCTTTATTCGCCTGTTGTTTTAATAAAAAATATCAGAAAAAGTGCAATCTAATTTACTACCCTAAGAAGACAAATATTACCTAGTTTTGATAATGAGGATTAATATTGACCACAATACTTTTAATATTGTTTTTCTTTCTTCTTTTGGGGTATTTTTCCATTCAATTCGAATATTAGATAATGCACCTAATACAAGAGCTTTATTAAAATCACTATCTTTAAATTCAGTAATATCTAATCTTTCTAATAACGAGAATAAAGCATTGATAAAGACTGTTTTAGTTTCTTGATCTAATCTTTGTAAAGTTTCATTAATGATAGAACTAATTTTATTAGATTTATCTGTAAAACTATCACCTCTGACAAAGTGATTGTTTTCTGTTTCCCAACTATAGGCATCATGTTGCATTATCAACTTAGCGTTACTTTTTACAATTATCTTGTTCTTGTTGTCACAAATTAATCTACCGATAATAGATTCATTAGGAGCGTATTCAAAAACGCGATCTTTAATATTTAAATAATCTTCATCATAGAATGATTCATTAAAATTAGGATTATCATAGGCATAGACACCTTTAATGGTGTTTTTCTTATAAACCTCTTTAAACGCTCGGATTGCAAGTCGTCCACCTTTTGAGTGACCACCGATATACATATCAATAAATGGATGCTTCTTTCTCACTTTATTGATATATTCCATTGCATCAACTTCACTAGGAATCGTGGATAATATCGCCATATTAAAATCTTCTCTCCAGCCTAATAATGTCGCATCAGTGCCACAGAAAGAGACAAACAAAAAATCTTTAAACTTAAATGTAATCGCCTGGAATTGTTCAATCGCTTTATCACTCCTCTTATTTACAAAATGGAGAAATTTAACCTCTTTATAACGTGTACATGTGCACATAGTTTTAAGGATATATATATCTAATAGCTTCCTCTCCAACTTAGTGTCAGGCTGATAATTTTCTAAAAACTTTAAAATATCATCTTTATCAAATTTAGATTTTTTTAATAATCCATAAGGGAAATAACTCATTAATGTGAACACTAATGCGTCTAATTCGTTAAATGGTTTTTCTTTGAATGAATAATTTTGATACTCGTTTAGGTAATTAATGACATTCATACAAATAATTTACTAATTGTAGTAAAAAATAAAAAGAGAAAAATGCCTATTTTCGCACAAAAACGAGTTCATAGGTTAAAAGTGTCAAAAAACCAATTGCATATTTTTAACCGAAAAATACCGAATTAGAGTAAAAATTTAAAAAAATTCTTTACAACAAAAAAAAGATTTTTGTATCATATCAACATTAATAACTTGCGCATACTCGTTTTGAGATGGGCACTTATTAACAATAAGGAGGTCTTATATGAAAAAGACAAGATTATTACTTTGCTTAGCCTCTGTCTCTCTTTTACTTTCTGCTTGTAATAAGAAGCCTAGCGGCGGCGGCGAAGGCGGCGGTGGCGAAGGCGGCGGTGGTGGTGAGAATCCACCGGTAGCTCAAACCTACACTTACAAAACATACACAACAGTTTCCCCATCTGACTGGAATGAATTGAGCCTTCAAGACGCTAACGATCGTCAAATCCAAAGCTACATTTCTGGCTCATTATTCACTTTCAACTATAAGTTTGAAGAAGGTCATTATGGCGAAATGGATCACATTGTTCCAGGTGACTTCAGTGTTGAATACGATGGCGCCACTAATTTAGTAGATGTCACAACAACTTATGCCGGCAACGAAAAGTATGCAGTTCCTGCTGACGCAACAGAAGGATATGCATATAAAATCACTCTACGTGATGACTTGAAGTGGGATGATGGAACACCAATTAAAGCAGATGACTTCGTTTACTCAATGAAGGCACAATTAGACCCAAGATTCCTTTTTAGAAATTCTGACCAATATTATAAGAATTCTATTCAAATTCATAACGCTCAAGCCTATTTGAAACAAGGCCAAAGTGGTTATTTCCCGGCAGATGAAGTGTTTGCTGAATATGATTCTGCTAATGATTCTAAATTAGTTATCACAATTAACGAACCATATGAAGGTGCTGATTCGCCATTTATCAAATTCATGGCTGAAATTCAAAATGATTATGGAATTCCTGGCGATGACCCAATTGCAATCGCTTTTAATGGTTTCGGTGAATTCGGCCTTACTAGAGAAGAAGCCGAATCATTAGAAGGCAAAACAATTGCTGAAATTAAAGCAGACGCTACTCTCGCAGCTTTATTGGAAAAATTAATTGTGTGGTGGGATGAAGACGATGATGGTTATACTTTCTTCTCAACAGCTCCATATACTTTTCCAGAAGTTAACTTTGCTGATGTTGGCATTTTTAAAGGCGATAACGATTTAGAAATTGTTGTTGTCTTTGATAAAACTTTGATGCTTTTAGAAGATGGCCATATTTGCTTCAAAACAGCTTATAACTTCAGTACATTACCATTAGTTCACAAAGCAAAATTCGAAGCTAACATTGTTGAACCAGCTCTTGGTTCCACATTATATACATCTAAATATTGTAGTGATCTTGAATCAACAGCTTCTTGGGGCCCATACAAATTAACCAACTTCCAAGCTGGCAAACACTATGAACTAGAAAAGAATCCAAATTGGTTTGGTAACAATATGGATGCATATAAAGGTCAATATCAAGCTCAAAAGATCGTTTGCGAAACAGTTTCTGAATTTGAAACAGCATGGCAAATGTTCCAAAAAGGTGATTTATCTGATATTGGTCTTAACGTCACAATTGCTCAAGAATATAACAAATCCAGTAGAGCTTTCTTCTCTGGTGATGATTACATTTATACTTTACAAGTTCAATCAGATGCTGATGCATTAAAAGGACGTGAAACAGAAAACGTTGATAAAGAAATGCTTACTTATGTCGAATTCCGTAAAGCTATGTCCTTAGCAGTCGATCGTGCTGCTTATGCATCTGCTACAACAACTGCTTCTCAAGCTGGTTTCGGTCTCTTCAATATGTATCACTATTACGATATTGAACACGGCAAAGCTTACAGAAATGAAGATGTTGCAAAACAAGTCATTTGTGAAGTTTATGGTGTTGATGTTTCCGAATTTGATTCATTAGATGATGCTTATGCTGCAGTCGATGGATATGACCTTACATTAGCAAGAGAATTAGTTAGAACTGCTTATGAAAAGGCTATTGCTGCTGGAACAATTGATGCTGACGACAATGTTGTCTTAACATTTGGTTCAAGCACAGATAATGCTAACGTTAGAAGATATGTTACTAACCTTGAAGCTTTCTTAGTGGAAATGGTTAAAGAAACACCATTAGAAGGCCGCTTAAGTTTGGAATTTAAAGATTTCGGTGAAAAATGGGCAAAAGACTTCAGAGCCGGTGCTTATGATCTCACACTTTCTGGTTGGTCTGGTGGTGCTTGGGATCCAGGTTATTTCATTGGCGCTTACTTAGAAGATGGTTCAGGCGGTAGATACGCTCAAGGTTGGGAACCAAGATCGGTTACACTTACTTACAACCCATGGGGCGATGAAGAAGAAGATCACTCTGAATTATCCATGAATTTAGTGCAATGGTATGATTGCTTAAACGGTAACGCCGGTGCTGCTTATGACTGGTCCGAAGGTAAAATTGATAATGCATTCAGATTAGGCATCATTGCTCAACTTGAAAAAGAAGTTCTTCTTACCTACTATGCAATTCCATTTATGTATTGGTATGGTGCAACAATCTTGTCATATCAAGTTGACTACGGTTCACCAATCGATCACCCAGTTTTAGGTTTCGGTGGTTTCCGTTATTTGCGCTTCAATTATTCTGATCAAGAATGGGAAAGCAGAAAAACTTCCTACGATTACAGAAAATAATTGATAGTAGTCAATTATACAAACTGATATAATGTGTAGAGCGGTTTAAAGACCGCTCTACATTTATTGAAAAAAGAACGTTAATGAAACGGGGGATTTGAAGAAATATGTACATGTTTAAATACATAATGAAGAGATTAGGGCTTCTATTAATGACTTTTGTCATTATTGAAGTTATTTGTTTTGTTCTAATCAAACTCCTCCCTATTGTTATCGATGTTCAAACTGGTAAAGATGCTGAAATCATCCGTATGCAGATTGAAGCACGTGGCTATTATGATCCAATCCCCGTTCAATTTGTCACGTACATCAAACGTATATTTTTATATGGTGACTTCGGTATTTGTGTTAATTTACCAGAATACCGTAACCAAGAAGTTACAAAGGTATTTGTGTCGAGATTACCTCCAACAATTTTAATCAATGTCTATTCGACTATTATGGCGGTTCCAATTGGTATTGGCTTAGGTATCTTTGCAGCTTTAAAGAAAAATAAATGGCAAGACCAAGTTATTTCTACAGTGGTTATGCTATTTATCTCCGTCCCTTCTTTCATTTACGCATTCTTAGTTCAATATATTTTATGTTTTAAACTAGATTTATTCCCTCTCATCATGAAGCATGGTTATGACTATTTCTCTTGGGATATGTTTAAATCTATGCTTCCTGCTGTTTTTGCTCTTTCGTTTGGTTCTATCGCCGGTTATACCCGTTTTACTAGAGCTGAATTGACAGAGGTTTTAACAAATGATTATATGCTTTTAGCCAGGACTAAAGGCTTAACTAAAGCACAAGCAACCAGTAGACACGCTTTACGTAACGCGATGGTGCCAATTTTTCCAAGCATCGTTGGTGAGTTTGTTGGTGTTTTATCTGGTTCTTTAATTATTGAAAAGATCTTCGCTATCCCTGGTGTTGGCGGATTATATCTTGCATCTATTAACGCGAAGGACTATGACTCATTCATGTTCCTTTCCGGCTTCTATATTTTAATCGGACTTGTGGCATCAATTGTCATTGACTTAAGTTATGGCATTATTGATCCACGAATTAGAATGGGGGCTAAATAATATGAGACCAGAAGAATATAAAATTCCAAAGGAAAAACTTGTCCTTGTTAACGATAACAAGAGATTAAAAGATAAAGAATTAGCCACTAAACCTGTTGGCTATCTTAAAGATGCTTTCTATCGCTTCTCTCGAAACAAAGGTGCTTTAGTCGGTGCAATTATCATTGGTGTTTTAATCATTTATGCAATTTTGGCGCCAATCATTTCGCCATATTACGTTCTTTATGAAGATACTTATTTTAGAAGCACTCTTCCTAAGTTGTTTAATTCTGAGAAAATTGATTTTTTAGATGGTTGTTCTAACAAAAAGCAAAACGAACAGACATTCTTATACTATTATGCAATGGGTGCTGAAACAGGCCATAACGCCATTAAAAGGCAAGAATACAAGACCATCGGTGAAGGCGAAAACAAAATGTTTGAATTCCGTTTAGATTCTTATCAATTGAATGGATCGGTTTTCATCACGATGACAAAAGATAGATATCGTCAGGTTCAAGAGTATCAAGATAAGACCGGTATTCAAGTTATATATCCAATTACTGATCCAGCAAAAAGACCGTCTTCTCCTGCTCAAAACAAAGATGCCAATTATTGGTTTGAGAACGCTCCTAGCGCAGGTAGCAAAACTGATGCTATCAACTACACATTCAATGATGATGGCTCTGTCACATTTAATAATATTTATAAACCATATACTGTTGATGAATTATCCAGTAAATCCAACATTGCTCATGCAAAAACTATCCAATTATTTGAAAAAGAGGTGGGTTTTGCTATTGGTTTTTTAAATGATGATCAAACTGTAGACTACGTTGTTGCTGATTTTGAAGATGGTACAGACGACAATTTTATTGCTTTAGATACTGAGCTTGAAAAAGCAACGGTTTTCACATATAACTCAACTTATAAAACATTCACTTTTGATATTAACGGTCATTCTGATGCCACTTTAGATGGTACATTCTTCTTAGGTATTTCTAACGATACTGGCTCAAGAATTCAAATTATTGACGAGTCTGAATTAGCTCTCAATAATTATGTTCCAATGTCCATCCGTATTGATGCAAACACAGAGGCCACAACACCATCAACAAAAACCAATTATTATTTAACATTTAGCAGAAATAAAGAGATTGTTTCCTATTTATGTCTTGGTAGTTATTCCTATTCAGAAGGAACATTTACCACCACAACATCGATGTCAAAATCTCTTAAACCAGCTTTTATAAACGATGGTGGAAGATTAGTCTTATCTGCTAGAGTTGGTCTCGATGTAAAATATGTTCAACTCGCGATTGAAAGTGAAACTTTAAAAATCAACTTTGTTGATGATGTTACAAACGGATCAGCTTGGGTTTTCGATTCAACTAATCATACAGTGAAATCTAATGTTACAGGCTTTGCTGATGCAACTAAAGATGGCGATTATTATTTCTACATCAATAGCGAAACAAGTAAGTTTGGTTTAGCTAAATTAGATGAAATTAACGCTGATGCGAATTACAACTTATTATCTTTGTATAGTAATTCTACAACTTACGCGACATCTCTCGCTGAAGGCGATAGTTACTATTTTATGAACGTTGGTTCTTCTACTTCACAAACACTTTATTACGCTGATGGTCAATTCACCGGTGATAATTATCACTCTTTGAGAATTGAAGAAGGTGCGCCTCAATACTCTTATGCTCGTCAAACCCAAAATGGTTATGAAACACGTGTTAACTACTATGAATACTATGTATTTATGCATAAAGAAGTTATTAAAGATGGCATTAATAAGCCATACTTTATCTTTGGTACAAATGCCGGAGGCAAAGATATATTTGTCTGCTTAGCCAGTGGTGCTAGATTCTCCTTTATTTTCGCGATTGTTGTTGAATCAGTTAATATGATTGTTGGTGCAATTTATGGCGCTATTGAAGGCTATTATGGTGGCAAAGCTGACTTAATTATGGAACGTATTGTGGAAATTTTATCAGCGGTTCCATTTATGATTGTCATCACATTGCTCAAATACCACATGAACTCTAGTCCACAAGCATTGATTCTATTTATTTCCTTCTTCTTAACGGGTTGGATAGGCATGTCAGGAACTGTCCGAATGCAATTTTACAGGTTTAAAAACCAAGAATATGTCTTGGCGGCTCGTACATTAGGTGCAAGAGACTGGAGAATTATGTTTAAACACATCTTCCCTAACTCTTTAGGAACGATTGTGACAAGCAGTGTCCTTGTTATTCCAGGCATGATCTTCTCAGAAACATCATTGTCCTATTTAGGCATTATTAATCTTGAATCGGGTAGTATGACTTCTGTTGGTACTTTATTAGCGGCAGGCCAACCATATCTCGTTTCCTTCCCACATATGATTTTATTCCCAGCTATCTTCATCTCATTATTGATGTTGTGCTTTAACTTATTTGGCAATGGTTTACGTGATGCCTTTAACCCATCACTAAGAGGAACGGAGGACTAGTTTATGGCAAACAAAAAGAAATTAGCAGTTAGAAACTTACAAATTTCCTTCAGAACTCAAGGTGGTATTTTAAAAGCAGTTAGAGGTGTTAACTTTGATTTATATCAAGGCGAAACATTAGCGATCGTTGGTGAATCTGGTTCTGGTAAATCAGTTACATCAAAAGCAATTATTGGTATTCTTTCCGGTAACTCCATCATTGAAGGTGGCGAAATCCTTTATGATGGCCAAGATTTATTAAAAATCGATGAAGAACATTTCCATAAAATTAGAGGCGATAAAATCGCAATGATTTTCCAAGACCCATTGTCTTCATTAAATCCAATCATGCGTGTTGGAAAGCAATTGACAGAAGCAATGATCTTAAATGGTAAAGCTAGACAAAGAAACGCTAGAAGAGAATTTAATTATCATTTAAAACTATTGAAGTATCATCTAGATGCAGTCAATGATGATAAAGAGAAAAACGCTCAAATGTGTAAAACGTTTGATAATTTCTGTATTGAATCAACGCATCTAGAGAAAGAATACAACGCCGCACAAGAAGCAGCGATTAGTTTAAAAACTAAATTAGAAGAAACAATATTCTTACTAGAAAAGAAACAAGAAGTTCCTTTAAAGAGAGAATTTAAATTTGTTTTAAAACACATTAAAGACTCAATTCATAATTTCGTTTTAAGAGAAGACGATGCAGTTAAAGGCTTTGAATTAGAAATTATAAATTTAAATAAACTCAATAAAAAGGCCATCGATGTTGAAAAAGTTATTCAAGTATTCACTGAATTATTAAAAGTTATCACACCAGCTATAGATAGACAAAAACCTAATTATTTCCGTTTAGGTTATTACAAAATGATTCATCCAGAATTTGATGAAACATCTATTGAGTCTGTTGATGAGTTGGACGCGATGACTCTTAAATTCCTAGACGACAATTTCTTAAAAGAATTTATTGAGTTAGGTGCGACAGCAGAACAACACTCAAGAACCGTCTCTGAAGAAAAGAAGAAAGTGTTATACGATGAGTTAAAAGCTTTCTATCAAGAAGTTAAAGATATGGAGACTCTTGATAAAAAAACCCTCCTTCCAAAACTCAAAAAATATATTAAAGAAGTTGAGGATGCAATTGACTTATTAAGAACTACAAAACATAGCGTTGAGTATTCATTCGGTATTTCTGCAATGCATGAATACAATCGTTATTTTGAAGGTGTCAAACGCAATCCAATTAACCAACGTAAATATGAGAAGAATAAGGCCAAATTTGATGCTTTGGTGGCAAAGGGCAAATCTCCTTCTTGGCAAGTTGTTCCTCCATATATCATTGATCTAGAGTTAACAAAGAATAATTTGTTACAAATTATTGATAGTGTTATTGTTAGATACACTAAAGATTTAAATAAGACTAATTATGATGCAAAAGAAGAAATGATACGTTTAGTCAATCTCTTTAAAGAACAAGCATCTCGTTTAGTTTATAGAGTGACTCAAGGTATCGCTAAAACAAGAGCGTTAGAACTTCTTAAAGAAGTTGGTATCCCAGAACCAATCATTAGATATAAGCAATATCCATTTGAGTTTTCTGGTGGTATGAGACAACGTATCGTTATTGCGATTGCATTAAGTGCGAACCCAGATATCTTGATTTGTGATGAACCAACCACAGCGTTAGATGTGACTATTCAATCACAAATCCTTGAATTAATTAACAAGATTAAAGTGGAAAGAAATCTTTCTGTTATCTTTATTACCCACGACTTGGGTGTTGTCGCTAACATGGCGGATAGAATCGCAGTTATGTATGCCGGCAAAATCGTTGAATATGGTACAGCAGATGATATTTTCTATGATCCTAGACATCCATATACATGGGCCTTATTGGCATCTATGCCAGACTTAGAAACTAAAGAAAAGCTTGAAGCAATTCCAGGCACTCCACCAAATATGATTTATCCACCTAAAGGTGATGCCTTCGCCGAAAGAAATAAATATGCTCTTGAAATAGATTTTGAGATGGAACCACCTCTATTTGAGATTAGTCAAACTCACTATGCTGCAACTTGGTTATTACACCCAGATGCTCCTAAGGTAGAACCACCAAAGATTATTCAAGAAAGAATTGCAAGAATGAAGAAGGAGGTTGAAAATCTCGATGAGTAACGAAAAAGAAGTTTTACTTAAAGTAGAACACCTCCAACAATATTTTAAACTCGGTAAAAACGTTCTCCGTGCGGTTGATGATGTTAATTTTGAAATTTATCGCGGTGAAGTTTTCGGATTGGTTGGTGAATCAGGATGTGGTAAAACCACAACTGGTAGAACCATTATTCGTTTGTATGACGCCACTGGTGGATCTGTTTATTTTAACGGCCAAAGAATTGTCGCTGGAACAAATACGTATAAAACAGCCATTAAAGCTGCTCGTGCGGAATATAAAAACACAATTAAATCACTTCAAGATGAATATAAAGACTTTGAAGGTGGCTTAAAGAATTGTCCAGAATACGAACAAAAGGCAAAAGAAGCAGCGGATAAATGTAACGCTATTCTCAAAGAGAATTATGCCGAGATTAAAAAAGCTAAATTTGATCACACTAACTGTAATAAAGTTTTTGGCAAAAACGAAGCTGAAAAAGTTAGCGAACATTATTTGCCTTTAATTGAGGCAGAACAAGATTCAGAAAAGAAAGAGGCTTTGGAAAAAGAATATAAAGAAGCATATCGTCTTGCCCTTAAAGACCGCATTATGAATCGTATTCAAATGATTTTCCAAGACCCAATTGCTTCCTTAGATCCACGTATGACTGTTCGCGATATTATCGCGGAAGGTTTAATAATTCGTGGCATTAAAGATAAAAAGTATATTAATGAGCAAGTTTATCGTGTGCTCGAATTAGTTGGATTAGTAGAAGAGCATGCGACTAGATATCCACACGAATTCTCTGGTGGCCAAAGACAACGTATTGGTATCGCTAGAGCGATTATCTTAAATCCTGATTTAATTATCGCTGATGAACCAATTTCTGCTCTTGACGTTTCCATTCAAGCGCAAGTTATCAACTTATTAAATGAGTTAAGAGAAAAGATGGGTTTAACAGTTATGTTTATCGCTCACGACTTATCAGTCGTTAAATATTTCTCTGATCGTATTGCAGTTATGTACTATGGTAAAATAGTGGAATTAACTACATCAGAAGAACTATTTAAACATCCATTACACCCATATACAAAATCGTTATTATCCGCAATACCTCTTCCAGACCCACATTATGAAAAGAAGAGAAAGAGAATTGTCTATAATCCATTAGCCGCCCATGATTATTCTAAAGAAGGACCAACAATGAGAGAAGTTCTCCCTGGTCATTTCATTTATTGTAATAGTGAAGAATTTGAAAAATATAAAGAAGAAATCAAGGCTATCGATAATGGAAAGAAACAATAAAACAACAATCTTAGAATATTCGATAACTTTTATTATTTGCTTAGTAATATCTTTTCTTCTTGCCGTCATGCAAGGTATTTTTAAGTCTTATTCTGAAGTGGTGGCGTCAACAAATTGGAACATCACTAACGAAAATCAAAAAGTATTTTTCGTTTTGACTAATAGCGCATTTGCTACTGGGATAGTTTGTGCTGGATTTGGCTTATTAGTTTTTGCTAGTAACGGTGGAGCGTTTGATATGTTTGTCTACGGCATTAGACGATTTATATCTTTGTTTCAAAGAGATGTTAATAAAATTAAATATAAAACATTTTATGATTATCGTATTGCTAAAGAAGGCAGACCAAAAAGAACTTTCTTCTACTTAGTCGCGGTTGGATTGTTTTATGTAGTTTTATCTCTAATCTTTTTATTTATTTATTATAAGGTGTAAAAAATCACTTTTTTAAAGTGATTTCATAATATTTAGATCCTCGATTGTTGTTATCTTGAGGTTCTTTTTATTTCCTTTTACCAAATGGACTTGTTTCCCAAGATTATGCACTAGTTGAGCGTCATCGGTAGCAATTTGAATATTTTCAAATCTCTTATGGGCATCAAATATTAATTTGAATTTAAATGTTTGTGGAGTTTGAACTTGATACAATCCGTTGCGGTTAGGAATTTCATCTATTATTTGTCCCTCTTTAGACATAATAATTGTGTCTGTTGCAGGAATGACAGTTTCTACGGCGTCATATTTTAAACAAGCTTCAATATTGTCTTTAATGATAGATTCGTCCACTAGAGGACGAGCGCCATCATGAATGAGAATTACATCATCATCAGCGGTTTTACGCTCTGATAAGGCCATTAAACCATTAAAAACGGATTGTTGACGGGTTTGTCCGCCTTCAATTACAGCTTTTAATTTATTAATACCATATTGACGACACAGTCTTTCAACTTCTTCAATATACTCTTCAGATGTAACAACATATATTTCATCAATAGATTCGCATTTATTAAATGCTTCTACTGAGTAGATTAAAAGTGGTTTCCCATTCACTCTAATAAATTGTTTTGGTAGGCCAAATCCTTGTAGTCTAGTACCTTGACCTGCAGCGGTAATTAAAGCAATATTTTTCATACAAAAAGAATAGCACACTTTACCAAACAAATGTATTGTTCAGGTTATATTCTCCGTTATCAATTAAGATATCTTGTCCAGACGCTGATTTATTAATAACTAATAAGAAATAAACCCATTCAGCAACTTCTTCCTCGCTTGCCCATTTCTTTAATGGAGTAGCGTCCATAATTTTATTCCATTTTTCTTTATCGTTAATGACTTGTTCATTTGAATTGGTCATCACTCCCCCTAAAGAGATAGAGTTAGCGGTTGCGCCTTGTTTTACTAAGCGACACGCAACGTTTTTCATATATCCAACGATACCTGCTTTACTCGCTACATATTCAGGAAATTCGAATCCCGATTGAGCGGAAGCAGAGGCATTGAATAATACTGATTTAACACTTGATTGAAAGGCGTATTTTTCAGTGACATTAATCGTGCCTTTAAGATTATTATCAATATCATCTTTAGAGTTTTGTAAACCAGCGTTATTAAATATGTAATCAATATTGTCTAGTTCTGGTAATTGCTCTTTTTTTGCAATATCCACTACAAAATGGTGGTATTTTTCATGATTTATGGTGGAAGCTAATAAATCTAAACCAATAACCTCAAATCCTTTTTCTAAGAAGTATAAAGCAGTTTTGCAACCAATTCCTCTTGAACTTCCAGTGATTAAAATTTTCATTCCGCAAAACCTCCTTTTAAAGATTCAAGGTATTCAAAATATTCTCTCCCAACATTGTTTTTAGCCCAGCTTCTACTAAGTCTATAACCAATTGGCGAGAAGATAATTTCCATTAATAGTTCTAATAATGCCCCTAATATAGAACAGGTGACACATTGAACAAATGTCCAACTGAATCCATCCCAGAATATTGGAGCGAACACCATAAAGGTCAACATTGCAAAGATTAAGTTGTCAAAGAATTGACCGAAAAATGTGGAAATGTAACTGCGGGTAATAAATGCTAATCTACCATTAGGGTTTTTCTTAAACACTTTACCTATTGCGTAGTTAGAAAAGTTATTAATTAATGCTGAGCAGAAAAACGCAATAGTGGAACTTAATAAGATGAACCAAGTACCACCAATAATGGTGTTAAAAGCACTATAGTCTTCATGTGGAGTAGGAATGATACTTACTATAAAGAAGATTAAACATGTTAATAAATTAACAAGAACGGCAAAGACTGACATTCTAGTAGATGCTTTAGGACCGAAATGTTTGGTCACAACATCCATAGATAAAAATGAGAGCCACGATACCAGAATTCCTCCATCAATAGCGAGGAACTCATTTTGGAAAATAGTTTTGTTAGCTAAAATGTTCATTGTAATAACGGATACTACAAAAAGAGCGACTGCCGGAGACGGAATCGCACGTAATAATAGAGCCGTTATTTTTAATTGTTCTTTTACTCGTAAGGAAAAAGAGCGTTTAGGCTGATTAGTCATGTAATTTCTCCTTGGTTTTATTTTTTATAGCGAAGGATTTAGAGGCCGAACTTCGCTGCTTAGTTATTCTATGCTAAAAACCTCGTTTACTCAACGAGGAAATAATTAATGGTGGTAATCAATATCCTTTGAAGGCCCATCAACAATGTCGACATTAAACACATCTGGCATAATACCTATGTGAGAATAGTAATAATGTTCGACGTTAGCTTTAAATTGCTTAAAGTCTTCTTTTTTAATTAACGCAATAGCACATCCACCGAAACCTGCGCCAGTCATACGAGCGCCAACTGCGCCAGCAACCTTTGCAGCTTCAACGATTGTATCCAAATGTTCGCCTGTTACTTCATAGTCATATCTCAAAGAACTATGAGAATCATCCAAAAGTTGACCTAATAATTCAATGTTATTGTGACGCAAAGCTCTCGCAAATTGATAGACGCGGTCGTTTTCTGTCACGACATGTCTAACGCGACGATAAATAGTCTCATCATTAATAAGTTGTTCCACTCTTGTAAGGTCTTCAATTTTTAGTTCGCAAAGGTTATTAACATTAAATTCTTGATTGATGAGTGATAAGGCTTTTTCACACTCCTCAACTCTCTTATTATATTTAGATTCAACAAGTGATCTTGGCTTATTTGTTTTCATCACTACAAAGGTGTAATCACCAAGATTTAAATCAAAATATTCATATTCAAATTTTGCACAATCTAAAAGGATACATTTATCTCTTAAACCTAACGCAATCGCGGCTTGATCCATAATCCCGCATTTTAATCCACAAAAGGAATTCTCACAATTTTGTGCAATTTTTGCGATGTTTTTCATCGAAATTCCTAAATTATAGATATCATTTGCAATATATGTGACAAGGTCTAATAAGGCTGCAGATGATGATAATCCAGAACCTAGAGGAATCTGACTATCAATAAGAATATTTAATCCAAATGGAATGCGGTATCCAGCCGCTCTTAAAGTGTAGAACACTCCAAAAACATAGTTAGCCCAATCATATTCTTTGGAATATTTAATCTTGTTTAATTCAACAGCGTATTTACTACCAATGTTAGATGAATAAGTAGCAATAACTAGATCATCTCTTTTAGACACTAAAGCGGTGATATAACAAGATATCGCAGCAGGTAAAACCTTGCCACCGTTATAGTCAATATGTTCACCAATAAGATTTATTCTTGCGGGAGCTTTGTAACGTGACTCTGGACTTGTATAGAAGTTATCGAAGAATAGTTGATCTAGATTCATTATTTCTTTCCTATTGCTAGTTTAACACATTCATACGCACCATTATAGTGACCTATTTTTTTAAGTTGGTCAATTTGATCACAAAGATGTGGAATAATCTCTTTATCAGATAATAATCTATCTAGCATTTCATTGATTTCCTTTTTGGTTGGACGTTCCGGAGTAGAATCGCCATATTCTCTACCATTAATTGCCCCATATACTTCGTGTCCACCAATATGTTTCATAAACAATTTTGGAATTGGATAATAAGCTAGTTCTGATGGTTTGGTTACTAATAAGTCTGTGACAGGCATTAATAAGTTAGTGGAATAAACCGCTTCAAAAATATTTTGATTATAAATAGCGTATATACCACTTGCATCACCTTCTTTAATCTCTTTTACAAACTCTTTTAATTCTTTGTATTGATTGAAGAAGTTAACTGTTTTAATATCGCTTACTTTTTTACAAAGTTTATCGTAAACATCTTTATGGTCACCAAAATTAATGAATAAAGCGGCTTTGTTTTCTTTAACATATGGAACGAGGTGTTTAACCATGGCTAAGAACATATCAAAGCCAGCACCCGCTCCACCCACAGTCATTAAAATTCTTAATGGTTTACCATCAGTGATTCTTTGTTTCCTACGTTTGTTATCGTTTTCTAAATCAACTAATAATTCGTGGTCAATAAAACAACCAACCATTTTTAATTGATCTTCTGGAATACCATTCAATGGTTTTTTGGCAAATCCATTTAAAGTTTTATAACCAAAATAGGCAAAAGGAGTTTGCACTGTGTGGATAGCGCCTTCTGATAAATGTAATCCCATTGGCCAGTTATCTGGAATTGCGTTGACAACATGAGTCATCCCAGCGTGAATAGCGGCTTGAGATGGCCAAACGTGTGTAGCGATATAAGGAATATCTTTATCGATATTTTTGAAAATAGGCACTAAAAGTTCACTATTTTTTTGGTCTTTTGCATTATAAGTAATCTTTTTGAAGCCTTCGCTATTAAGTGGTTCCCAAACAATTCTGTTAAATAATTTAGATTTTTGAGAGATGCGAGACGCTAGTGAATACATATCGTTTTGTTCTCTAATCATCTTAGAACCAGTTGCATCAAAAGAAGCTAAATCTAGCCAGTATGGCTTATAGCCTAATGCCCTAGCGGCGCTTGCCATTGCAATAGAAATACGGTAGTGGCCAAAACCCATTCTAATGTTACCGACAATTAAAGCGTTCTTTTCAAATTTTTGATTTTCATCTCCAAAGACAATATTGTCAGCGTTAATAAAATCTAATGTATCAATTGATTGGAAAAGAATCTTATAGTCCTTTTGAGAATCGTCACCATATTTTTTAATATATTTGGCTTTACTCTTGTTGGCTTTTTTAATTGTTTTGCTATCTATTTGATTATTAAAGATAACTGATGATTTGTCTGGCATAATGTTCTCCCTGAGTTTAAGCCTTTAAAGACTGCAATATTAAATTAATCAAACATTGTATTTCTAATGTCTTTTTAATTGTTTTATCTTGTGTTAATAACGCTCTTTTGAGTGAAAGCTTCTTACATAATTCAAGAATTGAATGAGTGGTAGCAAAGTAAAAAACATCGATATTTTTCACTTCTTTTATTGAACCATCTTGCAAACCTAAATCATAGGCATTTGTAAAGTAGATTTTATATTGATTAATATCTCTTTCGAAAGCCTTTAAATTTTTCACTTTGTTCGCGTATAAAAAAGCATCGAATTCTTTCAAGAAAAAGAAGAAGTCTGGATCATTTTTAAAAACATCCAAAAAGCTATTATAAAAAATAGATAATTTATCAAAGCCCGTTTTTCCTTGCGATAATTTGAAATAATTGGCGGCAATATCATCCATTAATTTAAAAACACACGCTAAAATGATGTTTTCTTTATTGGAAAAATAGCGATAAATTGTTGCCTCTCCTAGGTCTGCCTCCACAGCAATATCCTTGATGGTTACAGTATTTATTGAATCTTGCAAAAATAATTTGGTGGCAACATCAACAACAAACTTAATTTTTAAATCTTTTAGTCCCATATTAATTTGTGATAGTTAAACTACCAATATGATAACAAAACTATCATACAAATAATATATAAAAATTATACAAATTATATTTTGTATATAGGGGTGTGTGCGGAAGATTATCTTACATTTTACTTTTTAGTTTGCGATAATTAAGTAGATGAAATATGTGCTACAAGACAAAGTAATCCATTGCAGAAATGGGGTTTCAACCATCGTCAGTGAGACGATTATGGGTGATCGTGAATATTATATTATTCGCGCTTTACGTGGTGACCAAGAAAACATCTATGTTCCGAAAATTGGTTGTGAAAATATCATCAGACCAATAATGAATGAAGAACAAGCAAACGCATTATTAATTTCTCTTAAAGAATTTGAAAAAGAGTTCAATCCAAATACCAAGCAAAGAAGAGATGCTTTTAAAAAAAGATTATCTTCTGGTGACCCTAATGATATTGCGTATCTTTATCGACAATATTACCTATATATGAGATTTCCGGAAGGGATTAAATTAGGCCCTGCAGATGTCGATATGTTGGAATATGCGACAAACATTTTATTAGATGAACTATCTATTACATATAATGTAAGTCGAAACGAGGTAGAAAGAATAGTTATAAGAAAAATTGAATCCTAAATCGATTCAATTTTCTTTAAATAAGCTGGTAATTCTCTAATGCTTTCAATCATCGGAGATTCTTTACATTGTTCTAATAATTCTTCTTTTGTTCTATAACCATAAGTTACAAGGACATAATCAACACCCGAATTAACAGCGGTTTGCATATCCACGTTTGTGTCACCGATATAGAAAGCTTCTTCTTTTTTGACTTTAAAACACTGACATAAAGTTTCGATCATCATTGGGCCGGGCTTCCTATCCATACCTGGCTCATCGCCTTGGATAAAATCAAATAATTTTGGATAGAATCCTTCAACCAATGGTCTAGCAACATCAGTAAGCTTATTAGTCGCAACTGCTAGTATATAGCCTTGCGATTTTAGGTTAATTAAAACTTCCATAACACCTGCGTACGGAATAGTGTCAACGCAGCTATTTTTTGAATAATGTTTTCTAAAGTCAGCGAGTGTCTTTAAATATTCTGGATTGTTCTCGTTATCAGGGATTGAGCGCGCCACTAATTTAGCCACGCCATTACCTATTGCTTTGCGTACATCTTCTCTTGATTTTAAAGGAAAAGAGCGAAGATTTAGGGCGTAATTTACTGAATTCTTTAAATCTTCCAGTGTATCTATGAGTGTCCCATCAAGGTCAAAAATAATTAATTTTTTCATTTAATTTGTTTGAATACTTCTACGACATCTTCATTAAAGGCAAGGTCTGCCATATTGTCAAATGAAGTTGGGGATTTGTTAATGAGCACAATATATCTTCCTCTAAAGTATCTGATAAAGCCAGCTGCAGGGTAAACTGTTAATGAAGTTCCAATCACTAAAAGTACATCACTTGTCATAATTGCAGAGATGGCTCTTTCAATCACCATTTCGTCTAAAGACTCTTCGTATAAAACAACATCTGGTTTAACAATACCATGACATCTATCACAATAAGGAATTGGATTATGTGTCATAACATATTTCAAACCAAAACTTCTATGGCATTTATCGCAATAGTTACGATGAATTGAACCATGAAGTTCATACACTTTGCTACTTCCTGCTTTTTGATGGAGACCATCGATGTTTTGAGTGACGACAATAACGTTTTTGCCTTTCCTTTCTAAACTAGCAATAAATTTGTGGGCATAGTTTGGTTCGGCATCTTCATAAACCATTTTATCTTTATAGAATTCATAGAATTCTTTTGTGTGGTTATAAAAGAATGTGTGAGAAATGATTTCTTCAGGAGAAGCACTAAATTTGGTTTTCTGATTATATATACCATTCGCACTTCTAAAATCTGGAATGCCACTTGGAACAGAAATACCTGCACCTGTAAAAACGACAATTTGGCTAGCTTCGTCGAGTATTTGTTTTAAAGAATCATATTTGCTCATACGATAATTATATATTGTTCAAAATGCTGTGAAAAAGAAGAAAATAATTTTCTTATTTTTCTAAATGTTTTACTTTGATATAATCGTTGTTGCGTCATATGACGTTAAAGGAGGCGCTTATGAATAAGAATATTAAGATTATTGCTCAAAATAAAAAAGCCTCTTTTAACTATTACCTCAGTGAGTTCACTGAATGCGGTATTGCTCTTCAAGGAACAGAGATTAAATCATTAAGAGTTCATAATTGTACTTTAGGTGATGCCTATGTTGTATTTAGAAATGGTGAGGCAGAGTTATTAAATGTACACATTCCTATTTATGAACAAGGAAATATCTTTAATCACGATCCGTTAAGAACTAGAAAACTTTTATTACACAAAAAAGAGATTAATTGGTTCATGGAGAAAATTAAAAAAGGTGGTTACACAGTCGTACCTACAAAAGTTTATTTTTCTCATGGCAAAGTTAAAGTAGAAATTGCTTTAGCAAAAGGCAAAAAAGAATACGATAAACGTGAAACTATTAAAAATAGAGATTTAGCGAGAGAAATAAAAGGTGGCCATTACGATGATTGATTTAAAAAATGTCATTGAAACTCGTGATGGTGCAGATTATCAAAGAGATAATTACGATGATTTTTTAAATAAAATCAGATTCTCTTTTAATATTCCCGCTATTCATATCGCTGGTACAAACGGAAAAGGTTCAACTGCTACATATATTGCTTCAGTTTATCAAAAACAAGGATATAAAGTCGGTTTATATACTTCACCAGCATTATACGAAATTAATGAAATGATTTTAGTCAACGATGAACAAATCAGTGACAGCGACATTGAAGCCATTATCAAAGATAAAAAGAAAGAAATAAACAAGTTTGAATTATCGACATTCGAAATCATCACTTATGTTGCTTTTACATATTTCAAACAACAGCAATGTGATATCTGTGTCATTGAATGTGGCATGGGTGGAGAAGTGGACGCCACTAATGTATTTACACCTGTGTTATCAATCATTACTTCTATTAGTCTTGAACATACTTCATTCTTGGGTAAAAGCATTTCTGAAATTGCTCTACAAAAAGCTGGCATTATTAAAGAAGAAGTCCCTGTGCTTTTGGGCAATATTCCTGAGGAAGCATTAGATGTCATTGCTAATGAATGTAAAGAACGTAAATCAAAGATACTTAGAGTTAGTGAAACACATCAGCCAACATTAACAAATGAAGGTTATGAATTTTCATACTTAACTCATTCAAATATTAAAATACAGTCACTCGCTTATTATAGCGTGCAAGACGCATCGCTCGCGATTGATGCGATAGATATTCTTAGATCAGTTTTTCCAGTCGATGAAGACAATCTAATAAAAGGTTTGGGTTCAGTAAAGATGAGCTGCCGTTATGAAAAATTAGTCAATGATCCATTAACAATTATTGATGGCGGTCACAATCCAGAAGCGTTTGAAAATTTAGCAAAATCGTTGCAAAAAGCCGATTATTCTCAACAAATACATGTTTTATTAGCTTGTTTCAGAGATAAGAATCTTATTCAAATGTTATCAGTTATTGGTGCGGCAGTTGACTCAATTACTTTGACTACTTTTGACCATCCACGCGCTAGAAAAGAGAATGATTACTTCCTATATTTGAGTGATTATAAATTCTATCAAGATCCTGTTGAAGGATATCGCGCTTTGAAAGAACAACATCCAGAAGATATCATTCTTATCACTGGTTCTTTAGCGTTTGCTGCATATATGTCAAAGAGGTTAAATAATGAATAATAAGATTTCTCTTACTTCTAAGATATGTTTAGCTGCTATATTTATGGTTTTGGCAACTATTTGTCAAAAGGTTTTGGCGATTAATTATATTCCTATTATACCCTTTCTTAGAATATCTTTAGGTGGCCCTGCAATCATTATTTTCTCATCCATTTTGTTAGGTCCTTGGTTTGGCTTATTAGTCGGAGCAGGTTCTGATATTTTAGGCTATTTTATTTTCGATCCTAAAAACAACGCCTTCTTTCCTCAAATAACCGCTATTTATGCGCTATTAGGTTTTGCCTCTTTTTTCATTTTCTTACTAGTGAAGAAATTGTTCGGTGAGAAGATTATTAAGTTTGTCTTTCCAACTTTTTTAGCTTTAGCTTTTATTGCGATCACCTTAGTTGTTTGGCTAGTTCCTGAATTACATCTTTATGGGGGGACTTATAATTTAGTGCTCTGGCAAAAGATTACAATTACAGCGTCGTTATTAGTTTTAAGTGCAGTTTTGTTAGTGTTCATTATTTTATACGCTAAAAAGAATCAACAAATTAATGTTTATAAAATCGCCTTCTCATTATTTCTCATTGAAGTATTGATTATGGTGATGTTTGGTACATTAATGAAAGGTTTGGCCTTTGGTTTTGCTACTTACCCAATGATTTTACTATGTCAAATCATCGTTTTATTTGTTAATATACCTTTAAATACAGTTTTGATAACTTTGTTAACAAACATTATTAAAAAGAGAAACATCTATTGCCCAATTATTTAATTAGTGGAGAAAAATATGGAAGAAGAAAAGAAAGAATTAGAAGTCGAAGAACAACAACCTTCCGTTAAAGGAAAAATTGATTTTCCGGTTTCTGGGATTATCATTATTGGAAGTCTCGTTATTTTAATGATTGTTTGCATAATTTTAATTAGAGTTTTGTAATATGCTTGGCAAAATATTCTCATTATTTGTTTTATTAGGTGGAATAGGGTTATTAAATACTGACCCAATCAATCCACCGTATTCTACTAATTTTGAAATAGAAAATGGTGTTTTAAAAAACGTTTTAGATAAATCCGCTCAAGAAATCAGAATATATTCTGATAATAACATTGTTGAAGTTGCTGCGGATGCTTTTGATGGTTGTTCTTTTACCTCCATCATGGTATCCGACACTGTGGAGCGTTTTTATCCAGTTTTATCAGATGGTGTCATTTTAAATTTAACTAAAGACAAGGCATCTTATAATTTTGAACTTCCCACCAATGTGCAAATTAATGAATATGCATGTGATAACGGTTTTATCAATTATTGGAATGAGAATATTAGAAACAAAGTAACGAGAACGATTTGTGATGTTGATAAGACGCATTATGATTATGTCAAAAATCTATACAATAATTTGAATTGGTATGATCAAATCGTGGTTAATAATACACCGGATGGTACAAATAATATAAAAGAGTCTTTAGCGTATCTTGATAGTCACTTCAATGGAACTGCTCCTTTACCGATGACTGCAAAAGAGATTTCTCAAAGTGTGATGATTACAGTGATATTAGTTATTGCGTCATTTGGTATGACAGCAATCGGTGTTTTCTATGTCTTAAAGGACAAAAGGGTTATAAATTGACAAAAATTATTTACAACTATGGGCGTGCGTGCTAAATTATTAAAGCATAATTTTGATAGTGAGGTTTATAGATGAGAGAAAAAGTTCTTTTAATTTGCGAAGAGTGCCTCTCTAGAAACTACACAATGACTGTCAAAGTAGAAGCGGATAGACCACTCAAAGTGAAGAAGTATTGTCCGCATTGTGGGAAACACACATTCCACAAAATTAGCAAGTAGGAGGCTTATATAGTTATGGGTCTAAAAAGTTACGCAAAAGGCGTGGTCAAAGAAGGTAAAAGAGTTCGTTGGCCAAAAAGAGATGTCTTAATTCCATCCATCATCGTTGTAGTGATTATTACTGTTTTAGCGGCATTAATTTTATTTGGCGAAGATGCAGCAGGAAATAAACTTATTCAAATCTTAAAGGATGCCTTCAGTGGCACCTTAGGAAACTAGGAGGTAACTAACAATGGTTGATGATATTAGACAAGCGTTTACCGATTCCACCACAGATATTTCTGATGAAGGAAGACAACAAGAACAAAAGCTTGGTGAAAAAGCGTGGTATGTTGTGAATACATATTCCACTCACGAAAGAAAAGTTGCTAACAACTTAGAAAAACGTGTTGAAACCATGGGTTTAGAAAACCTCATCTATCGTATCGTTGTCGCAGAACAAGAAGTTCCAATGATGGATAGAGAAACAGGCTTACCTAATGGTAAAACCAGAATGAAAAACTTATACCCAGGTTATGTTTTCGTCGAAATGATTATGACTGACTATGCATGGTATGTGGTGAGAAACACTCCAGGCGTCACAGGTTTCGTCGGATCATCTGGTAAAGGTACAAAACCATTCCCAGTGCCACGTGAACAAATTGAACCAGTCCTCAAGAGAATGGGTATGATTGATGCCTCTATGTATGATAGATACTCTGATGGTGACTTAGTGAAAATTATTCATGGTCCATTTGAAGGAACAGAAGGTCACATCTTATCCATCAATAGAGATACCGGTGTCGTGGAAGTTGAAGCAGTCTTCTTTGGCCGACCAACTAAAGTTGAAGTGGACTTCTCTGAAATCGAAAGAGTGTAATTTTCAAAGCTTAGAATAGACCGTCATAAGGCGGTCTTTTTAATACTTTAATTAGTGATTAATAAAAGTTAAAATATAAGAAATAGGGGTATTCATATGGTATTAACAAACGGAAAAGTATTTATTTTAAATACAAACAAATTATCTTATGTTTTTCATGTCGATGAAACGGGTCTAGTTTTACATGATTATTTTGGCCAATTATTAGCAATTGATGATTTTAATATTGGCCCAATCGCCCAGAAAAATTCTGTTATGAAAGGGACAACTGTCATCTATAAAGAGGAAGTTAATCCAAATTTAAGTATGGATGTCGCCTTATTAGAATTCTCTTTCCCACATAAAGGTGATTTTAAAGGCACACCAATATTGTTAAAAAACAAAGAAAATGGCTATGTATTCAATTTTGAATACGAGAGTTATGAACTTAACAAAGAAGCAAAAGTTAATAGTGAACTTCCAACCCCAAGAGATCCTAACGAAGAATTAATCATTCATTTAAGAGAAAAACATTCTAATGTGAGAGTGAATATCCGTTTCCTCATTTTTGAAGAAAGTAATGTCATCGCTAGAAATATGGTTATTGTAAATGAAGGTAAAGAAGAATTAGAAGTTTTAAAAGCCCTCTCCCTTCAATTAGATATGTTTAACAACAATTATTTAGCCACTCATTTTACTGGTGGCTGGGCTACTGAAATGCATGATGATACAGTGAAGATTAAACCTGGTAAACTCGTTCACGAATCTTTAACTGGTTTCTCTAGTCATAAAACCAATCCATTATTTGTTTTAAGAGGCCCAGATGCTTCATTAGATAGTGGTGAAGTAATGATTTTCAATTTGATGTATTCTGGTAATCATATTAATGAAATTGAATTAAATACCTATGGTATCTTAAGAATATCAAGTGGTATTTCCCCATTCTGTTTTGATTATAAACTCGCTAGTGGTGAATCTTTTGAAGCACCATACGCTGTTTTTACTTATTCTAATCATGGAGTTAATGCAGCCAGACAACAAATGCATAATTTCGTGAATAACCATGTGGTTAATCCGGAATTCAAGGAGGTACTTCGGCCTGTTGTAATTAATAACTGGGAAGGCACCAATTTCAAATTCAACGAATCCAGAGTTATTAAAATCGCAAAAAGCGCTCATAAATTCGGTGCGGAATTATTCGTCTTAGATGACGGATGGTTTTCTACACGCAATGACGATACGCAAGGCTTAGGCGATTATGATGTTAATAAAAAGAAACTCCCTCACGGATTATCTGGATTAGCGAAAAAAATTAATAAATTAGGAATGAAATTTGGTTTATGGTTTGAACCAGAAAGCATTAATAAAAAATCCAAATTATATGAAGCTCATCCTGATTGGGCTATTCAAAATAAAAGTGTTGAACCATCTTTAGGCCGACATCAACTCCTCTTAGATTTATCTAAAAAAGAAGTTCAAGACTATATTATTGAAAATGTTTCTAATGTTTTAAATAACGCAAATATTGAATATGTGAAATGGGATATGAATAGGCATATGTCTGATATTCCTTCTTGTGATTATGCTGGGGAATTTTTCCATCGCTATATTTTAGGTTTATATCGTGTGATGGGAGAATTAGTAAAAAGATTCCCGAACGTATTATTTGAGGGATGCGCTAGTGGGGGAAATCGTTTTGATTTAGGAATACTATATTATTTTCCACAAATCTGGGCTAGTGATAACACTGATGCTTTTGAAAGATTAAGAATGCAATATAACTATTCTTATGGTTATCCTTTAAGCACTCTTTCAAATCACATTTCATCATCTCCAAATCAACAAACATTACGTGAAATATCAATTAATAGCAGATTTAACGTCGCAATGTTTGGTGTATTAGGGTATGAACTTGTTTGTTCTGAATTAGACACCTTCGATAAAAAGAGAATCGATGTCTTAATTAACATGTATAAAAAGAGAAGAGAAATCTTCCAGTTTGGTGATTTTATCGCCTTATCTAGCAATGACCACTCCTTTAGATGGGAAGTTATTTCTAAAGATAGAAAACACGCAATTGTCGGCACTTATTATATCCTGCAAGAGATTAACCCCCAAGAAACGACTCTGACTGTAAAAGGCCTACTTCCAGGTAAATATGTCATTAAAGGAATGGGTATTGAACATGATATTAGAGAATTTGGAAATCTCGTGAACATGATTACCCCATTTTACGTAAATCCAAAAGGTCGTTTAGTGTCAATTGCGGCTAAGTTTATTAAAATGCCAGCAGACGTTGATGAATATGATGTTGATAGTTCATTATTAGATTCAAATGGCATTAAATTAAATCCTCAATGGTCGGCCTCCGGAATCAATGATAAAGTAAGGGTCCTGCGTGACTTCGCATCTCGTTTATATTTTATTGATTATGTCGAAGAGGAAAATAAAAAATAAATATAAAATAAAAATAGCGATCCTTCAAAAAACCGCTATTTTTTTATGAAATCGCCAGCAAAACTGGATTTTATTTTGCTTTTTTGCCGTTAACGGCTTCACGGAATGCTTTGATTTCTTTGGCGGTTCCAACTACGAAACAGGTATCATCTGGTAAGAGTGAATCATTACCGCCTGGAACGAAGGATTTACCATTTCTTGTCACTAAAACGACGTTAACACCGTATTTCACTTTTGGCTTTAATTCAGTTAATGTTTCTGGGACATAACTTGGATTAATTAAGATAGAAATAACAGAATATTTATCATCTAATTTATAGAAATCACGGAAGTCTATATTTCCTAACCTATTTGCGAGAGCAACACCAGCAGCTTTTTGTGGTGAAATAATCTCTGTCGCACCAAGTTTTTTAATAATTGATGCGTAATAGTCATCATCAACACGAACGATGATTTGTTTAACACCTAATTCACGGAGAACAACGGTGGTTAAGACACTTGCTTCTTTATTGTCACCAAAGGCCACAATAGCAGCGTCAACATCTTTAATACCTAATTCTTTTAATGCTTGTTCATCTGTCGCGTCCGCTACAAAGCATGTAGAAAGAATACCAGACATTTTTACGACAGCTTCTTTATCACTATCAATAGCAATAACATCTCTGCCGTTTTCTACTAATTCTTCAACAATAGAACGACCAAATTGTCCTAAACCGATAACTGCGAATGATTTTTTAGCCATAATAATTTGCTCCTATCCGACTAAGAAGTCTGCTTCAACATATTCGAAGTGTCCTGTGCTATCTTCGATGCTGTTCTTGAAGACTTGGAAGAATGTCATTGGTCCTAATCTGCCTAAGAACATCATAATGCATAAGACTATTTTACTACCATTAGAAAGTAATGGTGTGACATTTGCGCTTAATCCAACGGTGCCAAATGATGAGAATACTTCAAAGAAGATTCCCTCAAAGTTAATCGCGGTATTACCTTTTTCAAAAGCAGAAATGCCAACGAATGCGGTCATAATAACGACAAATGCGATAACCATTAAAGTCATACCTTTTAAAACTGTATTTGAAGTATATACGCGGTTGAACGCAACAACGCGTTTACCTCTTAAATGAGAGGCAATAGCGAGAACAATAATAAATAAGGTTGTAGTTTTAATACCACCAGCAGTGCTCAATGGTGAACCACCAATAAACATTAAGAAACAACTAAATGTTTTACCGGCAGTGGTCAAGTCAGCTTGATCAAAGTTGGCAAAACCAGCAGTACGACATGTAACACTTTGGAACACGGCGGTAAAGGTAGTGAAGTCATCATTACCCGCTATAACGTGTTCTGTTAAATAGAAAATACCAGTACCAAACACTAATAAAATAGCGGTGGTGAATAAAACGATTTTGGTAAAAGCACTATATTGCTTAGGCGTTTTCTTAAATGAGAGCACCTCAACAATGACTAAGAAGGAAATACCACCTACGACAACTAATAACATAATATATGTTAAATAGTAGTAATATGCCCATCTATGAGTTTCAAACAACGTGCCCATTAAAGTACCTGGATTAGCGATTAAACTAGTACTACCAAAAATATCAAATCCAGCGTTGTTAAATGCGGAAACAGAGGTGAATATACTTGACCAAAGCGCTTTAGAAATGTTACCAGGATATAGGGTAAAGGCAACAGGTAGGCCAATTAGGAAACCAAATAGCTCAGCAACAAATGAAATAACAATGATTCTTCTCACGAAAAGTGTAACTTGTGCAAAATTTGTGACATTTAATGCTTGTGATAAGAAGAACCTATTTTTGAATTGTAATTTACTGCTAAATAATGTAACTATGAAGGTTAACACTGTAATAAATCCAAGACCACCGATTTGGATCATGATTAAGACCACTAATTGACCGGTGAAAGATAAGACATTACCAATACCAGAATAGAATGTACATAGGCCAGTCACACAGGTTGCAGAAAACGCGGTAAATAAACAATCTAAATAGGTAATTCTCGTGCCATCGTCTGCGATATAGTTAAAAGCCCATTTACCACTAGCTTGGGCAAATGGAGTAACTAGTAGGAAAGAACCCACTAATATCACGACAACGAATGAGAGGATGACTAGTAGATACGGACTAATAGACGTTTTCTTTTTAATCTTTTCCATTTTTCGCTTTTTCCGACTGATAGCATTATATACTTACTATTTCAATTTGTCTACAATTATCAAATTAATATAATTTGAACCTTTGTTTTTTTGGTTTATTGGAAATTTTTTTGAAAAACTCCTTGCCTTCTTATTTAATTCTTTGATATTCTATTCAAGCATGTTGCCTTCACGCATATAGTGTTGTGCATATGTTAAAATCGTCGCGTGGAAGAGTGGTGATTCACTCGCAAACCACGGCACGGACAAACTACACAAAAGGAGGAAAGTCACGTGAGCAAAAAAATCGCAAAAGCGGTGAAGTTAGAACTCCCTGGTGGTGACGCGAAACCAGGACCAAAGTTAGCTGCTGCCGGTTTACCAAACATGGCGAAATTCACAATGGATTTCAACGCCAAAACAGCAGACAGACGTGGGGAAATCGTTCCAGTTCTCATTATCACCTATGAAGACAAAACATTTGAGTTCTTCATCAAAACAACACCAGTCGCACCTTTACTCTTAAAGGCTGCAGGCATCGAAAAGGGTGGTGCCCAAGGACGTAAACAAGTCGTTGGTCATGTCAGTCGTGCCAAAATCCGTGAAATCGCGGAATACAAAATGCCAGATCTCAACTGCAACGATATCGAAGCAGCTATGAAGATCGTTGAAGGTTCAGCCCTCAACATGGGCATCGTCGTGGATGACTAAGGAGGAGAAGCATGAAAAGAGCAAAGAAATATGTTGCTGCTGCAAGCAAAGTCGACTCCAGTAAGTTATACACCATCGAAGAAGCTGTCAAATTAGTCAAGGAAACTTCCACTGTCAAATTCGACGCGACAATCGATGTGTCATTCAGACTTGGTGTTGACCCAAAACAAGCTGATCAACAAGTGAGAGGAACATTAATTCTTCCTCATGGCAACGGCAAAACCAAAAAGGTCTTAGCCATTACCGACAAAGTTGATGATGCTTTAGCTGCCGGTGCGGATTTCGCCGGTGGTGCCGAAATGGTTGAAAAAATCCAAAAAGAAAACTGGTTTGATTACGACGTCATCGTAGCAACCCCTAACATGATGGGTATTATTGGTAAAATCGCTCGTGTTTTAGGTCCTAAAGGCTTAATGCCAAACCCAAAAACAGGAACAGTTAGTCCAGATATTTCCAAAGCTGTTAAGGAAATCAAAGCCGGTAAAGTCCAATACCGTTGTGACAAAGAAGCGAATATGCATGTATCAATCGGAAGAGTGTCCTTCGAAGATACCAAACTTATTGATAACCTTACCGCTTTAACAGATGCAGTGGTTAAGGCTAAACCAGCCGCATGCAAAGGCGTCTATATCAGAAACGCTGTGATCCATACGACCATGGGTCCATCCGTGCCATTTACATTTAACGGTCGATAATTAACAAAGATTTCAATATACCAAAGACAGTAACGGACGAAATAGTCTTAATCATGTTACCGAGGCGTACGAAATAAATTTCTACCCGTATATTGGAGCCTCAAAAACACATTTTGAAAAAGGAGGTCGAAGAATATGAATAAAGATGTCTTAGCAAGTAAGCAAGCCACCGTCGCTGAAATCGCTGATAAAGCTAAAGCTTGTAAGAGCATAACTATCGCTGAATACCGCGGTTTAACAGTCGCACAAATTCAAACACTCCGTCGCGCCTTGAGAGAAGAAAAAACCGAGATGTGTGTTTACAAGAATTCTCTTGTTGAACGCGCTGTCAAAGAGTTAGGTTATGAAGGTTTAGATGAATATTTATCTGGACCAAACGCCTTATTCTTCTCTGAAGAAATTAGCAACGGGCCAAAGGTCTTAGCCAAATATGCAAGAAAATTCGGAGATTCTCTTACCATCAAGGGTGGTTATGTCGAAGGTAGAGCCTTAGACAAAGCTGGAGTGATCGAAATCTCCAAACTCCCAGGTAAAGAAGGTCTCGTTTCCATGTTCTTATCGTGCTTACAAGCACCAATCCGCCAATTCGCAGCTACAGTTAAAGCTGTGGCGGAAAAATAACGCCAATTAGGAGGAAATAATTATGGCAAAGTTAACAAAAGAAGAAATCGTTGCGGCATTAAAAGAAATGACCGTTTTAGAATTAAACGATTTAGTTAAAGCAGTTGAAGAAGAATTCGGTGTTACCGCCGCTGTCGCCGTTGCCGGCCCAGCCGCCCCAGCCGAAGAAGAAGAAGTTGCAAAGGGACCAACAGAAGTAAGCGTTATCGTTACATCTGTCGGCGCCAGCAAAGTTCAAGTCATCAAAGCTGTCCAAGCTATTACAGGTTTAGGCTTAATGGATGCCAAGAAACTCGTTGATGTTTTACCAGCAACCATTAAAGAAAAAATCTCTCCAGTCGAAGCAGAAGAACACAAGAAAACACTTGTTGCTGCCGGTGCTGAAGTTGAAGTTAAATAATTTAGCTTTAATTTATTAAGATCCATTTCCCTATATGTCCCATTATTTTCAAAACGATCCCAATTTAGCGTCAAATTTACAAAAGATTAGTTTTGATATCGCAGGGTTACATATGTCCTTATGGACGGATAGTGGTGTATTTTCCAAGAGTAGAGTAGATGAGGGGAGTTTTGCCTTTTTGAAGGTACTTCTCCCCCTCAATCTCACTGGAAAAATACTCGATTTAGGTTGTGGCTATGGTACTATTGGCTTAACTATTGCCTTGGCCTCACCAGAAGCAAGCATCACGCTTGCTGATATTAATACGCGCGCTCTTGCATTATGTGAGAAAAATGCGCAAGAACTTGGCTTAAGTCAGAGAGTCACTATCCTTCAAAGTGACATCTATTCAAAGATTGAAGGACAATACGATTCAATTGTTGTGAATCCCCCAATACGCGCTGGGAAAAGAGTCACCTATGCGATGTATGAAGGGGCCAAGCAACGCTTAATTGATGGCGGTTCACTCTTCATAGTGATTAGAAAAGCCCAAGGTGCTCCAAGCGCCAGTGCTTATATCGAAAGCCTCTTTGGGAACATCACTCTTTTAAAAAGAGAGAAGGGTTATTACATCTATCAAGCGAAGAAAGTGAACGAATAAATATTTAGATTTAAGGAGCCATTATAATGTCAAGAAATATTACAGACTTGAAAAAAATCAATAACGATCGTTACGATTACTCCCGTGTTTCCGGTAAGTTGCCTTTACCAAACCTCGTAGAAATCCAAACCAAATCATATGAAGAATTTAAAAATAAGGGTTTAGACGATGTCTTTAGAGAAAGTTTCCCAATCAATAACTATACAGACACTCTCTCCATTGACTATGTTTCAATCCGTTTTGGTGAACCAAAACATTCATTCTTAGAATGTAAGGCTCAAGACTTAACTTATTCCACCCCAATTTTCGCTACTCTTCGTTTAAATCACAAAGAGACAGGTGAAATTCAAGAATCTGAAGTCTATATGGGTGAATTCCCAATTATGACCAGCAGTGGAACATTTATTGTTAATGGTGCGGAAAGAGTTATTGTTAGCCAACTCGTCCGTTCCCCAGGTGCTTATCTCTTTAAAGAGTTGAAATCTGGTAAATATCTCTATTCTGCCGATTTAATACCAGGTAGAGGTACATGGCTACAATTCGAAAGTGACAATAAAGACATCTTATCTGTCCGTATTGATAGACAAAGAAAGATGAATGCCGGCTTATTAATTAAAGCTTTAGGCATTGAAAACGATGAAGATATCTTTAATTTATTTGGTCATAACGAAGCATTAGAAAATACATTAGGTAAAGACGAAAGTCAAAAGGTCAAAACTTCCAGAGCCGCTTTAGTGGAAATCTTCAAGAAGATGAAACCAGGCGAACCTGTTACCGAAGAAGGTGTTGTGAACTATTTAGTGCAAAAATTCTTCGATGACAAGAGATATGACTTAGGAAGAGCGGGCCGTTATAAATATATTAAAAAATTAGGGATTTATAATCGCTTAGCCGGACGCATCCTCGCGGAAAACCTTAAATCCGTTGATGGAGAAATCAAATTCAAGAAAGGTTATAAATTAACCGTTGATGATGTTGAAGCATTAAGAGATGAAGACTTCTTTGAAAATGGTGCTCACTTATTAAAACTCGCGATTAATGAAAAATTAGACACTGATGGTGTTGTTAATATGGTCAAAGTCTACGCGAATGAAAAGGAAAAGAAAGTTTGCCACATCATTGGTACAAACCTCAATAGCACTTGCACACATGTCACTATTAGTGACATCGTCGCAGTCTTCTCCTATTATCTCAACATTATGGAAGGATTCGGTGACACCGATGATATCGACCACTTAGGCAACCGTCGTATTAGACAGGTGGGCGAACTCATCCAAAACCAATTCCGTATCGGTTTAGGCAAGATGGTCAAAACTGTTCAACAAAAGATGTCCATCTCTGATTTAGGCAATATTAAACCAAAAGCCTTAATCAACCCACGTCCTTTAACCGCTTCTATCCGTGAATTCTTTGCATCCAGCCAATTATCACAATTCATGGATCAAACTAACCCATTAGCAGAATTAACTAATAAACGTAGATTATCCGCGTTAGGTCCTGGTGGTTTAACCAGAGATAGAGCCTCTACTGAAGTCCGTGACGTTCACGTCTCTCACTATGGTAGAATCTGTCCAATTGAAACCCCTGAAGGTCAAAACATTGGTTTGATTAACAACCTCGCTAGCTATGCTAAAGTTAATAAATATGGTTTTATTGAGACTCCATATCGTAAAGTTGATAAAGCCACACATCGCGTTTTAAATGAACCAGAAGACTCAATGTATTTAAGCGCTGATGAAGAATGGGATTTTGTCATTGCTGAAGCTAATATTAATTTAGGTCCAGATGGTGAAATCTTAGATGAATATGTTGTCGCCCGTCATAAAGGTGAAAACATCATGGCACATAGAGATGAAGTCGACTTTGTTGACGTTTCTCCAAAACAAATCGTTTCTATCGCTGCTGGATGTATTCCATTCCTTGAAAACGACGATACAATGCGTGCTTTGATGGGTTCTAACATGCAACGTCAAGCCTTGCCACTTCTAAAACCAACCGCTCCATTTGTCGGTACAGGTTTAGAAAACCAAATCGCTCGTGACTCCGGTTTAGCCGTTGTCGCAGTTGAAGATGGTGTGGTAACTTACGCTGATAGTTTAGAAATCGAAATCCTTGAAAAAGGTCAAAAAGAACCACGCGTATATCACTTACAAAAATTTGAACGTTCTAACCAAGGTACTTGTATTAACCAAACATGCATTGTCAAAGTTGGTGACAAAGTCAAACGTGGACAAATTATCGCTGATGGTCCAGCTATGCAAAATGGTGACTTAGCCTTAGGTCAAAACGTCACAATCGCCTTCATGACATGGAACGGCTATAACTATGAAGACGCCGTCATTATGTCTGAAAGATTAGTGAAGGATGATGTCTACACATCTGTTCATATTGAAAAATATGAATTAGAATGCCGTAGCATTCCAAAATTAGGTGATGAAGAAATCACCGCTGATGTTCCTAACGTTTCCGCGGAAGCCAAGGCACACCTCGATGAAAGAGGTATTGTTGTTCCTGGTACCGAAGTAAAAGAAGGGGATATCTTAGTTGGTAAAGTCACTCCTCGTGGTGTGACCGAACCAACCCCAGAAGAAAAATTATTAATGGCCATCTTTGGTGAAAAGACCAATGAAGGTAAAGATGCCTCCTTACGCGTTCCACATGGTGGTGCGGGTATCGTTCTTGATGTCAAGGTATTCAAGCGCGAAGGCAAAAATAAAGATGTTGAACTCCCACCAGGAGTTAACGAAGTTGTCAGAGTCTATATCGTCCAAAAGAGAAAGATCTCCGAAGGTGATAAGATGTCTGGTCGTCATGGTAATAAGGGTGTTATTTCCCGTATCTTACCAGAATGCGATATGCCATTCTTACCAGATGGCACACCAGTTGACATCATGCTCAACCCATTAGGTGTTCCATCCCGTATGAATATCGGTCAAATTCTTGAAGTCCACTTAGGTTGGGCTTTAAAGAAACTTGGCTATAAGATTGCTACTCCAGTTTTCGATGGTATTACCAATGAAGAAATCTTCGATATGATGGAGAAAGCAAAAGTGGCCAAAGATGGTAAAACCATCTTATATGATGGCACTACCGGTGAAAGATTCGATGAAAGAATCACAGTCGGTTGTATGTATATGATTAAGCTTGTTCACATGGTCGATGACAAATTACACGCTCGTGCGACTGGTCCATATAGCTTAGTAACACAACAACCTCTCGGTGGTAAAGCCCAAAACGGTGGTCAAAGATTTGGTGAAATGGAAGTCTGGGCTCTTGAAGCTTATGGCGCCGCTCATGTCTTACAAGAAATCATCACCGTCAAATCCGATGATAGAGTCGGTCGTAGAAAGACTTACGAAGCCATCATTAAAGATCAACAATTACCAAAGCCTGGTATCCCAGAAGCCTTCAAAGTTCTTGTTAAAGAACTCCAAGCCTTATCAATGGATGTCGACTTATTAGACCAAGAAGGTCACACAATTGATATGGACGCCCTTGCTAAAGAAGCAGAAAAAGAAGAAAGAAAAATTAATTCTAATATTCGTAACTTAATGGGTGAAGGTGCTTCTGCACAAGCTGAATCACAAATTGATTCGGAAGATGTCAGAACAATCTATTCAGATAAGGATTTTAATAATTAGGAGGAAAAGTGAAGTATGTTTGATGTTAAAAGATTAACAGCGATCCAAGTCGCTTTAGCCTCACCAGATAAAATCCGTAGCTGGAGCCATGGTGAAGTATTAAAACCAGAAACCATTAACTATCGTAGTCAAAAACCAGAAATGCAAGGTTTATACTGCGAAAAAATCTTTGGTCCTAACAAGGACTATGAATGCCATTGTGGTAAATATAAGAAGATTAGATTTGCCGGTATCGTTTGTGAGAAATGTGGCGTTGAAGTTACTTCAAAAGAAGTAAGAAGAGAAAGAATGGGCCATATTGAATTGGCCGCTCCATGTACTCACATCTGGTATTTAAAAGGTATTCCAAGCCGTATTGGCTTATTATTAGACGTTTCTCCTAAACACTTAGAAGAAGTCGTTTATTATGCTGCTCACATTTGTTTAAAAGCTGGTAACACAAACTTGTTATCATACCGTCAATTCATCAATGAAAGAAATGGTCGTGAAACATTTATCCCTGTGTTAAAAGAAATTCAACAAAGAGCGGATGAATTAGGCTTAGTGCCAGGCAGTGATGACTGGAATAGATGTGAAGATTTAATCGCAAGATTAGAGAATCACGCTGAAGTCTTTGACTTCACCTCTAACGCCAAATTCGTTAACAAATATTTAGGTAGTGAATTTGATTGGGGTGCTGCCGCAATCAAACGCTTATTGCAAGAAGTCGATTTAGATAAAGAAGCAGAAGATATTTCTGCCAAGATGAAAGAAACATCCGCTTTATCTAGACAAAAATTAACTAAGAGATTAGAAGTCATCGAAGCTTTCAGAACTAGCAAGAACAAACCTGAATGGATGGTCTTAGATGTTATCCCAGTCATCCCACCAGATTTACGTCCTATGTTAGCCCTCGATGGCGGTAGATTTGCTACTTCTGACTTAAACGATTTATATAGAAGAGTTATTTCTAGAAATAATCGTTTAAAGAAATTAATTGACATGAACTCTCCAGATGTCATCTTGATGAACGAAAAACGTATGCTTCAAGAAGCTGTTGACGCTTTAATCGACAATGGTAGACGTAATAAACCTGTCCAAGGTCCTGGTGGCAGAGCTCTTAAGAGCTTATCCTCAGCCTTAAAAGGTAAACAAGGCAGATTCAGACAAAACTTATTAGGTAAACGTGTCGACTATTCTGGTCGTTCCGTTATCGCTGTTGGTCCATTCTTAAAGATGTATCAATGTGGTCTTCCAAGAGAAATGGCGATTCAATTATTACGTCCATTTATCGCTTGTGAATTATTAAATAGAGGCATTGCCTCCGCTCATAAACAAGCCGATAAGATTATTGACCGTTATGATAATGTCGTCTTTGATATCGTTGAAGAAATCATTGATAAGCACCCAGTTTTATTAAACCGTGCTCCAACATTACATAGACTTGGTATTCAAGCCTTCCAACCAATCCTTGTCGATGGTAGAGCAATCCGTTTACACCCATTAGTTTGTACCGGATTTAACGCTGACTTCGATGGTGACCAAATGGCGGTTCACGTCCCATTAAGCAAAGCTGCGCAAGAAGAAGCTTTACACTTAATGCTCGCTAGTAACAACATTTTAGGTCCTAAAGATGGTAAGCCAATCGTTACTCCATCTCAAGACATGGTTATTGGTAACTACTATTTAACATTGGAAGAATCTAAAGAAGATTTCTTAGCTAGAGCAAAGAATTTACACGCGATGGGCGATGAAGAAGAAGCCGAGAGATATGAACTCTACGCTGCTAGTGAAGGCAAAGTCTTCAGAAGTGTTGATGATGTTTTATTAGCCTACCAAACTAAACAAATTCATTTACATAATCGTATTGCCATTTTAGGCAGTGCGTTATTAAAGAAAGATTTCACCGAAGATGAAAATAGAAGATATTTAATCACTTCTGTTGGTAAAATCATCTTCAACTTAATCTTCCCAACTGACTTCCCATATTTGAATGAAGTAAGTTCAAAGAACTTAGCAGGCGATAATGCTCTCATTGAAAGCTTCTTCGCTCCAAGAGGTGCGAATGTCAAAGAAGTTGTCGCTTCTATGCCATTACGCTCCCCATTCAAGAAGAAAGACTTAGGTAAGATTATTAATGAAATCTTCCAAAGATATGACCGTCAAGGTATTTCCAAGACCTCTGCGGTTCTCGATAAAATTAAAGACCAAGGCTTCCATTATTCCACAGTGGCAGGCTTAACCATTTCCTTAGATGATATCCATATGGTCCAAGGTAAAGAAGAAATCTTAAAACAAGGTGATGAAAAAGTCGCTGAGTTAAAAGAAATGTATGAAATGGGTATGCTTACCAATGAAGAGAGATACAAACAAGTTATTACTGTTTGGACTCAAGTGAAAGATGAAGTGCAAGGTAAATTATCCTCTCAATTCTCTAAGGATATCCGTAATCCAATCTTCATGATGAGTGATAGTGGTGCTCGTGGTAACATCTCTAACATTCTTCAATTAGCCGGTATGAGAGGTTTGATGGGTTCCACAACTGGTGAAACAGTTGAATTACCTGTTAAATCCTGTTTCCGTGAAGGTATGAGCGTTTCCGAATTCTTTATCGCCACCCACGGTGCTCGTAAGGGTGGTGCTGATACAGCCTTAAAGACTGCTGACTCTGGTTATTTAACCAGAAGACTAGTTGATGTCTCTCAAGATGTTATCGTTAGAGAAGAAGATTGTGGCACTGACCACGGCTTCGTCGTTAAAGAAATCGTTGATACATCAAGAAATGCAGTTATCGTCAAATTAGAAGAAAGATTAATCGGTCGTTATGCATTAAGAGATATTGTCAATCCACAAACTGGCGAAGTCTTAGTCAAAGGCAATACGATGATTAATGAAGAGCAAGCCAAAGCTATTACCTCTTGCGGCATTAAAGAAGTGGAAATCAGATCCTTATTCGGTTGTGAAACTAAAGATGGTGTCTGTGTCCATTGTTATGGTCGTAATTTAGCGACTGGCCGTAAAGTTGAACTCGGCGAAGCCGTTGGTATTATGGCCGCTCAATCAATTGGTGAACCTGGTACTCAATTAACCATGAGAACATTCCACACTGGTGGTGTTGCTGGTAGCGATATCACACAAGGTTTACCTCGTGTTCAAGAATTATTTGAAGCGAGAAATCCTAAAGGTGAAGCTCTCATCTCAGAAATTCCAGGCACAATCACTAAGATTGAAGAAAAGAATAGCTGCTATATCGTTACTGTGAAAAACGATTTAGAAGAAAAAGTCTACACCTCCAATTATGGTGCCAGATTAAGAGTCAAGAAAGGTGACTACAAAGACCACCCAGGCTTCAAGATTACAGAAGGTGCGATTTCTCCAAAGAAATTATTAGAAGTTTCCAATGTCACCGCGGTAGAAAATTACATCTTAAAAGAAGTTCAAAAAGTCTATCATGTCCAAGATATTTCCATTTCTGATAAACACATCGAAGTTATCGTTAGACAAATGCTTAGAAAAGTATTCGTTGTCGACGCTGGTGACACAGATATGCTAAGTGGTACACGTGTTAACGTGAATACCTTCACCGCCAAGAACACCGATGCTTTATTAGAAGGTAAACATCCGGCTGTCTTCCAACCATTAATCTTAGGCATTACTAAAGCTGCTCTTGAAACTGAAAGTTTCCTCTCCGCTGCTTCCTTCCAAGAAACCACCAGAGTGCTCACAGATGCTGCTATTAAAGGTAAGACTGACTACTTACATGGTTTAAAAGAAAATGTCATTACAGGTCACTTAATTCCTGCTGGTCGTGGTCTTAAGAGCGATGAAGATGAGGATGAATTATTAAGCGACTTCTCTGTTGAAGACACAATGAAGCAAGTCAGCGATCGTTATGTCGAAGAACATGACCGCGCTGTCAAAGCTATTCAAGAAAAAATTGATCGTCAAAACAAAGAAGATTAATTAACCCTCTAGATATTAACCACCCTAGATAACACTGGGGTGGTTTTTTATTATCGAAACGCAGTGAAGATAAAAACCGGGTGCTATGCACGTGAGAATCGAAATAGCTTCCTGCGATGTGAAAAAACCTCATGTTATAATCA
>CAJOLV010000011.1 GCA_905235515.1 uncultured Bacilli bacterium
GTCTTACCCTCAGACCATATCTATCAAGAGGTTGCCCTTTTGACAACTTTATATTACAAAATAAAACCCTATTTTTCAATAGGGAATTTAGGAATTTTGGCACCCTCGAAACGACTCGAACGTTCGACCCTCTGCTTAGAAGGCAGATGCTCTATCCAGCTGAGCTACGAGGGCATCAAGCGTTATTTATCATACGGATAAACACGCAACTTTTCAAGAGTAAATGTTATTTAACATCGCGATAATTGAATATCACAATTCCTAAGGTAAGGAATAATATAGAATAAATCGCGTTAGAAACAATATTTAACAGTAATAAGTCTTTAACTTCTCCAAGACCTAAAGAGGCAAATGTCACCACAGAGTGGAAGAACAAAGGATTCAATAATTGAATATATACTGGATATTTGATTGTTTCTCCCATAGAATCAAAGCTAATATCAAGATTAGCGATCATTCCAGAAATAAAGGCAAACATCATTAATAAAACAGTAACAGTGATTGCACCACCCATATTTCTAATCGCTGTCGCGGTTAAAATAGAAAGGGCTGTTAAAGTAACATAGACCATGATTGTCGCTCCAATGAGGGAGGCGATTGTTTTTGAATCACCGGTAAAACCTTCTGGATAAAAACCACCTAAAGCGGTTGATAAACCCACAGAAACACCAATGTAGAAAGTCATTAAGGTAAGAGAATAAATTAAACCCATGATAAATAGCGCTATATAAATATAGATTCTCTTGTTACCCGCGATGATTTTGTTACGAATTGTTCCGTAATTAAATTCACCAATAATAAAGATAACTAAATTAATAGGAACTGCTAGACCAAAATTACTTGTTGGTGAAGCTGATGTCATTAAAGATTGATAACCACCACCGAGTTCAGGAATTAAGAAATGGTAGAAAAGAGAGAAAACAACCGCTAAAACGCCACCAATGATTAATACAATCTTAAATGGGCGATCTTTTAATAATTTATATAAGGAAGCACGAATAATCTTAAGCATTGTCTTGACCTCCTCTCTTCGTTAATGAAAGGTAGTAATTTTCAACATCGATATCATTAGTTTTAATATTTGTGACATCGACACCATTCTTTTTTAATCCGACTAGCAAGTCGGTAATATTAATATCATCAAAGATTTTGACACCTTCAACAGTCAGCTTATAACGTTGAATATTTAACGCTTTTAAAGCGTTTTCTAATGCTTTAGCGTCTTCATGTTTAATCTCAACATGTTTCTGACAAGACGCAACTAAATCATCAGCAGAGATTTCTTGTAATAAGCGACCATGACTAATAAAGCCCCAATAGGTCGCAACTTTTTCTAATTCGGAAAGAATATGAGAAGAAATTAAAATAGTAATCCCTTTTTTATTTAAATCAACAATGACTTCTCTTAATTCAGCGATACCTTGTGGGTCTAAGCCATTCATCGGTTCATCTAAGAGCAATAATTTAGGATTGTTTAATAACAAAACAGCGATACCGAGTCTTTGTCTCATACCTAAAGAGAAATTTCTCACTGTCTTTTTGCCAGTGTCTTCCAGACCGACTTGTTTTAAAACAGCGTTAATTCTTTCAATGCTTCCATCTATTCCATAATACATGCAAGCGTATTTAAGATTATCGACTGCACTCATACTTGGAACAAGAGATGGAGCTTCCACAATCGCGGAAATTTGATTTCTTACCGCATAAATGCGGTTATCTTTGTTAGGTACATCAAACAATTGGTAATCGCCACCACTAGGTCTTGCTAGTCCCATTAATACACGCATAATAGTAGTTTTACCAGAGCCATTTTCTCCGACAAAGCCATAAATGCTACCTACTGGAACATGCATATCGACATGATCGACAGCGTTTTTACCAGAATATGTTTTTACTAATTGATTGGTAGTAATGGCAAATTCTGACATAATTATTTCCTCTCATATTATCTTTGGTATTATATACCATAATGTAATTTGTTGTATAGACTGTTAGCCACCTTCTTAGGAAGGATTTGTTCTAATTCTTCTAAAGTGGCTTCTTTTAATAAGTTAATATCTTGATAAGCACGATAGATTTTTTCTTTCCCTTTATCACCTAATCCTGGAACATCATCAAGCAACGATGACTTCATGGCTTTACCTCTTTTTTCCTTATGGAAAGAGATAGCGAATCTATGAACTTCATCTTGCATTCTTGTTAATAAGAAGAAGATGGCTTTATTCTCAATCGGATAGATATTCCCATCAATATCAATTAAGCCTCTAGTTTGGTGCTTATCATTCTTCACTAAACCATATACTGGAATATCGGCTTTTGCAGCTTCTAGAGCCTTTAAAGTCACTTTAATTTGTTTTTGTCCACCATCGACAAGAATTAAATTAGGTAATTTTTGTTTCTCGTTTACTAATCTTGAATAATGGCGATAAGTAATTTCTTCCATACTCTTTAAATCATCACGAGCTTCTTCGTGTTCAATTTTAAATTTCCGATAGAACTTTTTAGCGGGTTCTCCATTGATGAACGCCACCATTGCACCGACTGGTGAGGAACCTTGAATATGAGAATTATCAAATAACTCTATATGCAATGGTGTTGGGATATTAATAATCTTTCCTAATTCTTCTAATAATTCTAATTTGCTATCATCAATTCTTGCTGAGAGAAAATATTCATCAAGAGCGTTATTCGCATTTTCTTTCGCAGATATGATAAGTTCTAATAATTTACCTTTACTAATTGAGTTAACCGAGCAATCAAGCAAATCATTAAGTAGTTCAACAATTATATCATTATTAATAATAACTTCACTTGGTGTAGGTTGCTTTTGATAGAATTGGAGGATTAAATCTGCAACCTCTTCTTCTGGGTCACCGAATTGTTCTACAACAAATACTTGCTTACCTAATAAGATTCCTTTGCGGTAGAGAAAAACCGCTAAAGCGAGATAGCCTTCTCTAATCGCAAAAGCAAAAATATCACGGTCTGTGCGATCATTCATTTCCACGTTTTGGTTAACATTTAAATGTTCAATGGCTTGAATTGTTTTCTTATATTCATTAGCCATTTCGTATTCTTGTTTCTCACTAGCGTCAAGCATCTTTCTTTTTAATTCCATAATCTGTTTTTGATTATTACCGCGCATAAAAGATTTAATCTCTTCACGAATGGATTCAAATACTGATTCTTCAATCTTATTAACACAAGGCGCTAGGCAAGTGCCAAGATGATAGTATAGGCATGTCTGATGAGCTAAATTAGAGCATTTTCTAATCGGAAAAATCTTATTTAACAGAGTTATAAGGTCATAAGCCGCACTGGAATTAGGGTATGGACCAAAATAATCATAGTTCTTTTTATCTTTATCGTTTCTTTTAATAGAAAGATAGGGATCACCCTTTTTACTTAAGGCAATATATGGGTAATGAGAACCATCTTTTAACAAGATATTATATCTAGGATAATGAGTTTGAATGAGATTCATTTCTAAGACTAAAGCTTCTTTTTCATTAGCGGTGATAATGGTTTCAAAATATTCAACATTCTGCACCATTTTCATCACTTTACCGACTTGTGGTCTTAAAAAATATTGGCTCACTCTCTTTTGTAAATCTTTGGCTTTACCAACATAAATAATTACATCGTTTTTGTCATGCATTAAATAAACACCAGGGAGATGCTTAAGGTTACTAATTAAAGTTTTAATTCGTTCACTAATCATTTAAATGTAATTACTGTTGCTCCCCCAGCGCCTTCGTTAGCTTGGCCTAAACGATATGATAAATCCTTTTGAGTAGATAAATATTCGTGGGTTAACTTACGAAGAGCCCCACTACCAAATCCATGGATAATTCTTACTGTTTTAAAATGTTTTACACGACAGTCATCTAAATATTTTGTAATGGCGTCTTTAGCTTCATCCACTCTTAAACCGATGATATTAAGTTCTAAACCAACATTTAATTTCATGATTGAATCATAATTAACATTCGGTTTTACTTTACTAGCGCCGACCTTTTTCTCGATTTTGTGTAATTTATCTTTTGATACTTCTAATGACATACCAGCATCACTGGCAATTAAAACCTTTTCACCTTTCATCTTTTTCACTACACCATTCAAGTTTAAAGATGGGATAGAGACACAGTCTCCTACTAGGATTTCTTCATTATATGTAATAATATCAGCGTTATCTTCTAATTCTTCTACTTTATGTTTGAGTTCAATAACTTCATGGAGTTTTAAATCACCTTTTGATAAAGTGGCAATAATGTCATCAATTTCTTTTTTGGTGTTATCAATGATTTGTTGCTTTTCATCTTCGACATCAGAAAGGAGTTTTTCTCTTCTTTCCTTTAATATTTTTTCATCGTTTTCTAGTTTCTTTTCAAGAGTGTCAAGCTTTGCTTGTTTCTTTACTAATTCATCCTCTAAAAGGGTCATCTCTTCAATCTTTTTTTGTAAGATGAATAAAAGTTTTTGCGACTCACTTGTTTGCGTATTATTTAAATAATTACGAGCATTTTGAATTAACTCTGGTGAAATACCATATCGGCTCGCTACATCAAGTGCATAAGAATGACCAGGAGCAGCATATTTAAACTTATAAGTCGGCAATAATTTCTCTTCGTTAAATATCATTGATGAATTCTCAATATTTTCTGATAAGAAAGCATATTCTTTTAACGCTTCAAAATGAGAGGAAATCATCGCTAAACAATGTTTAGATTCTAATTCTTTACTAACAGATAAGGCTAGAGCCTCACCTTCTTTAGGATCAGTACCAGTTCCTAATTCATCTAATAAGACTAAATCTTTCCCTTTCACCGCATTAACAATTTTCGCGATATTAGACATATGAGCGGAGAATGTAGATAAGTTATCAGATAATGATTGGTTATCACCAATATCGATATAAATATGATTGAAATAACCTAATCTAGCTTTGCTAGCGGGCACCGCTAAACCGGATTGATGCATTAACACTAATAGACCAACAGTTTTTAAAGAAACGGTCTTACCACCAGCATTTGGTCCGGAAATAATAACGATACGTTTTTGTTCATCTAAGAAATATGAATTAGCGACGACTATGTCTTTTTCAATTAATGGATGACGGGAATCGATTAATTCCACGACTTGCGTATTTACTCTTTGGGGGATAACTCCATCAATTTCGGACATATATTGACTTTTAGCGCTTAAGAAGTCTAATTCAGCAATAATTTTATTGTTATTTATGATTTCTCCTTCTTGAATGAGAACTAATGCGGTTAATTGTTTTAAAATCTTACGACACTCTTCTTGTTCTTCAACACTCAAAGCAGTTAATTGATTATTTAATTGCACGACTTCCATTGGTTCAATAAATGTTGTAGCCCCAGAAGTTGAAACATCGTAAACAATACCTAAAACCTTACTCTTTTCCACAGTTTTCACTGGTAAGACAAAATGGCCATCTCTAATTGTTGCGTTGTCATCATTGAGATAGGCACTATAAGTGAAGGATAGAGAAGCAATCTTTTGTTCTAATTGCTTTTCGACTTTTTTAATTTGCCCTCTTATCTCTTTTAATTCTGGAGTAGCGTTATCAGAGATGGTTAAAGAATTAGTGATAACGCGATGAATCTCTTTCTCTAGAGGAGATAAGTCTAAAAATCTTTCGACTTTGCCTTTGATTCTTGGATAGGAGACATCTATTTTTTGGAAATATTTAATAATGCTTTGACTAGTTAAAACATCTTCCGCGATTAAATGGAGATCTCTTGGAGTTAATAAACCAGTTTTCTTTGCTAAATCGATGAGATATAAAGCGTTAGCACTAGTGTGAATTGGTAAAATACCAAATCTTATGATAATAGAATTAATTTCCTCTAAGTCTAAAAGATTATTTTCAACATCTTGAAAAGATGGAAGCATCTTTAATTCATCGACATAGATTCTTCCTAATTCTGTTTTGGCATATTCATTAATCTTTTCTTTGATTTTATAAAATTCAAAGGTTTCATAAATGTCTTGCATGTGATTATCATAACACAAACCACTAAAGTGTGATATTCTTATTACATATGGGCGAAAGAGTGACAATTAAGGTGAGTCCAGAAAAAGCAGAAGAGATAAAACTCTTCTATTTAGCGTATGAAGTTCCTAATGATGGGGAATATGTTTATTTCCACGCAAATTATTATGGTACTTTAATCACTATTTATGCTTCTAAAAAGACTTATCGCAGTGTCACTTTTATAGGTGACAACGCTTTAATGGAAGCTAAAAGATTTGATCAAGAAGCGGAGATTAGCAAAGCTAAAGAATCCACTGAAAGTAAGGAGTGGGTCAATTTAGAAAGCCAAATTGGTTCAGATGAAGTCGGTGTTGGTGATTTATGCTTGCCAATGATTGTGGTCGCAACATTTGTTCGCTCGTATGATATGAAGACGCTTAAAGCTTTTGGAGTAAATGACTCTAAAAAACTCTCGGATAAAGAAATATTAGAAATCGGTGATGCCCTAGGGAAAAAGTTTTTTATCTCAAAACTCACTTTAAGTAATGAGAAATATAACGAAATGATTGATAAAGGCGAAAATCTCAATTCTTTAAAAGCCAAAATGCATAATCGTGCGCTTTTAAACTTGTTTAGGCGCTTTCCAGACACTAAATATATCTTTGTTGATCAATTTTGTGCAGAAGATAAATACTTCGCTTATTTGACCGATAAATATGAGTCTCAAATCACTAATATCACTTTTAAAACTAAAGGTGAGTCATATTATCCAAGTGTCGCTCTCGCTAGTGTTTTAGCCCGTTATTCATTCCTAAAAGAAAAAGAGAAACTTGAAAAGAAATACGAAATGGAATTCCCTTTTGGAGCGGGCGTTAAAGCGGATGAATTTATCATTAAATTCCGTGATAAATACGGGGAAGAAGAACTAGAAAAAATAGTGAAGAAAAACTTCGCTAATTACAAAAAGTTAGAAAAATAAGACCTTAAGGTCTTTTCTTTTTACATATTATTAAAAATCAAAAAATGTGCAACTAAAATGCCTTTTTTCAACAATAGTTTATGGAGGCACAAGCATGAATAACAACGTACTTTTGGTCCTCGCCCTACCTCTGGAAGGAGGAGCGCATTATGCGTGCCTTCATCAGCTTTGTGCTGGTAGTTGTGTTACTTTTAATTCTAGCTGACTTAATCATCTAAAAAAAGGGGGGACGGCTGCTGCTCGCTTGTCGTCTCCTCAAAACACAACTACATTATAGCGGCACCGGAGGAATAATTCAAGAGATTGAGTTATTGGGTGAGGCCTCCGCCTCCACGTTATGATAATGAATCAATAATTGCTTTGAAATAATCTGGTAATTCAATACTGAATTCCATCAATTCTTTTGTTCTAGGATGAATAAGTTTCAACTTAACGGCGGTCAATAACTGCCCGCCCTTATAAATGCGGTCAAAATTCTTACCAGCGTATAATGGATCTCCTTCCACAGGATGTCCGATTTCCGAGAAGTGCACTCTGATTTGATGAGTTCGACCTGTCACAAGAGAACACTCTATGAGTGTATGGTCATTAAATCTTCTTAAGACTTTGAAATTAGTAATCGCTTCTTTTCCACCTTCACGGACTACCGCCATCTTTTGGCGATTGGTGGGGTGACGGCCTATTGGCATATTAATCACACCACTATTTTCTTTAATGACACCTCTTGCTAAAGCAATATATGTTCTCGCCATTGTGTGATCTTTTAATTGTTCGGCTAAAAATTCATGAGCGGAATCATTTTTTGCTATGCAAATTAATCCAGATGTATCTTTATCAATACGATGAACAATACCAGGACGGATGACACCATTAATGCCACTAAGATTGTCGCAATGATGCATAATCGCATTAACTAACGTGTGCTCATGATGACCAGCGGACGGGTGAACAACCATCCCTTGTTCTTTGTTAATCACAAGAATGTCATCGTCTTCATAAACAATATCTAAGGGGATATCTTCCTTTTTAACATCTAGTTCAATAGGTTCAGGAATATCAAGAGAAATAACATCGCCTTCTTTAACCTTTAATGATGCTTTCTCAACCTTACCATTGACCAAACAATGGCCTGAATCAATGAGATTAGCGAGATAGGTACGACTTTTATCAGGAAGAAAAGAGACTAAAGCTTTGTCTAGTCTAAGTCCATCCTCAAGATATGTTACAAAGTAATCCATACTAAAAAACTACTAATTATCTACTTTTTCACTTTCTTCTTTTTCTTCATTAAGATAATCAATTTTCTCTTGTTCGGTCTTAGAAACAACCTTTCCTTCTGTCTTTGGTTCGGATGATTTTTTGGCTTTGTATTCTTTAACCTCGGTGTAGATTATATAACCAATGAGCATAAAGGCTCCAATAACCACTCCAGCATCCGCGATATTAAAGACCCAATGCCATAAAGCATTATCAAAGAAGTTAATCCAGTCAACAACATAGTAATTACTAGCGGAATAGAATAATCTATCGATTAAATTACCGACCGCTCCTGTTAAGACAAGCATTAAACAGGCTCTCACATAGAGAGGTATTTCTTTAAATTTTCTAATGAGATATTGGACTATACATATGGTAGCTAAACTAGCAATGCCCACATAGAGCCATCTATTAACAGCAGGATTATCAAAGCCAATCCCAAAAGCGGCCGCTCTATTAAAGACCAATGTGATTTTTAAGACATCTTTTGGAATTAAAACGATGGATTGACCTTCGGTCATATTATGCATCACTACTTGTTTAGTGACTATATCAATGACTAAAAGTAAGACAAATAGCCAAATATAAGATCTAAAAAACCACTTTAGTGCTTTAATAATTTTCTCTTTCATTCTTGTTTGCCCACCACTTCTTGACATCTCTTACATAAGTAAGAACCATCTTCTTGTTTCACTGCATCATCTTCATAGTTCCAGCATCTTTCACAGAATTTACCTTCGTGATGAATAACAGAGATTTCTTCTTTTTCGTCATCAAAAAGTCTTATTTCACTAACAACGCAGCCTTTTGCAAGTTCCACAAGTGTGTGTTTATTCATTAAAGGCGCGTATTTGCCGTTTTTAGCGAGTTTTACGAGTGCTTGCTGAGAGGAGCCTATCACTTGGTTATTTCTCGCCTCTTCAAGTGTTTTTAAAACATCACCTCTAAAAGAGAGGAATTCACCATATTCTTTTAAGAGTTTTTCTCTTACTCCTTTATCCATATTTGGATGTGGATAATCTAATAATTGGGCGTTCCACTTTCTTTCACCTGGCATATTCTTATTAAATTCATCCATTGTAAAAGGAAGTATTGGATTTAACACTCTTAAAAGTGACTCACCAACTTGATATAAAACTGTTTGAACTTGTTTTCTTCTTAAAGAATCTTTGGCTTCGCAATATAAGACATCTTTAGAAATATCTAAATAGAAGCTAGATAAATCAGTGGACATAAATGTCATCAACGCACTGGTGGCGCTTAAGAAGTCTAATTTATCAAAGGAATTATTACATAATTCAACCACTTCATCTAGTCTCGCTAAAATGTATTTATCGAGTGATTCAAATTCTTTGACTTGTTCTTCAGGTTTAAAATCAACAAGGTTCCAAGAGATGAATTTTAAAGTGTTACGAATCTTACGGTATTGGTCCGCAACTTGTTTGATTAAGTTATCGCCAATACGAACATCTTGATGATAATCGACACTAGCGACCCATAATCTTAAAATATCCGCACCATAGACATTAGCGATTTTAATTGGATCAACACCATTGCCTTTGGATTTATGCATTTGTTCACCATGTTCATCTAAGACCCAACCATGGCTACTAACTGCACGGTATGGAGCGCTTCCTTGCGTAGCAAGAGAAACGATTAATGAGGAGTTAAACCACCCTCTATATTGGTCACTACCCTCTAAATATAAGTCGCTTGGGAATTTAACATTTCTACCTAATAAGGTTGCTGCCCAAGATGAACCACTATCAAACCAGACATCCATAATGTCGTTTTCTTTACTGAATTGACCATTTGGTGAATGTTCATTTTTATAGCCTTCTGGTAATAATTCTTTGGCGGTTTTTTCATACCAAATATTACTACCATATTCTTTGAATAGTTTTTCTACATGGTCAAAGACTTCTTTTTCGATGATGGGTGTGCCATCTTCCGCATAAAAGATTGGGATTGGGACACCCCACGCTCTTTGACGGGAAATACACCAGTCAGCGCGATCTTTAATCATGTTGACCATTCTATTTTCACCCCAAGTTGGATACCATTTCACTTTGTGAATTTCTTCGATTAAATCATTTCTAATCGGTTCAATAGAGCAGAACCATTGAGATGTCGCTCTAAAGATTAATGGCTTACCAGTTCGCCAATCGTGTGGGTAACTATGGGTAAAGGTTGTGTGTTTTAATAGCGCTCCGTTTTCTGAGATAATTTTTAAAACAGCATCGTTAGCTTGTTCATAGAACAAACCTTCAATTCCTTCGCCGGTGCCTTTCATCATATAGCCTCTTTCGTCAACTGGGCAATATGGTTCTAGGCCTCTATTTGGATAATTCTTACAGACTTGATAGTCTTCGACACCATGTCCCGGAGCGGTATGAACTAATCCTGTACCAGCGTCATTTGTGACATGAGTGCCAACGATGACTAATGAATCTCGATCATAGAATGGGTGTTTACAAGTAACATATTCCAAATCAGAACCTTTAAATGTTTTAAGACATTTGATTTCTCCAAGTTCTAATTCTTCGCTTAATTGTTTTTCAAATTCCTTTAAGAAGACTAATTTGCCTTTATTAGTTTCATATTCACCATAGATGAAATCTGGATGAGCAGAAATTGCTAAGTTTGCTGGTAAAGTCCATGGAGTAGTAGTCCAAATCACTAATCTCGCATCAGTGTCCACGACTCCTTTTCCATCTTTTACTGGGAAAGCCACATAGATACTATGAGACAAAACATCAGCGTATTCAATTTCCGCTTCTGCTAAAGCAGATTCACTACTTGGAGACCAATAAACTGGCTTTAAGCCTTTATAGATTAAACCTTTTAACGCCATAATGGCGAACATATGGATTTGCCAAGCTTCATATTCTTTTTGAAGAGTGATGTAAGGATGGTCAAAATCACCAACTAAGCCAAGTCTTCTAATTTGTTCCTTTTGTTTTTCAACTTGCTTTAAAGCGTATTCTTCACATTTCTTTCTAAAATCCACAATCGGTGTTGTTTTTCTATTAACACCGGATTTTGTCACTTGGTTTTCAATTGGTAAACCGTGTGTGTCCCAGCCAAAAACAAATGGTGTTTGATAGCCTTGCATATTCTCATAGCGGACGACAATATCTTTGAGAATACGATTAAGCATATGACCACAATGCATATCCCCATTTGCGTATGGAGGGCCATCATGAAGAATATATTCTTCACAGCCTTTTCTATTTTTGAGCATTTCTTCGTAAAGATTATGCTCTTTCCAATTTTGCACTAAGATAGGTTCCTTGATATTGAGATTCCCCCTCATCTCAAAATTGGATTTGTTCATTAATAAAGTATCTTTGTATTCCATAAATGTAACCTTTCTATGAAATTATTATTAATTTAATAGTTAACACCAATACCACCTAGATAAATACCAGCGGTAACTTGGGTAAATGTCACTTTCACTTTCCCTGACATAGGAGTTGTTAAATCTGCAATATATAATTCCGTATCTGAAGGATTATATTCGACTGTAAATGATTTAATTAATTCACCACCAATTTCTATAGTGGCAACAAATGTTGCACCAGAAGAAGCACCTAATTTTAAGATGACGCGATCAATATTAGAGAAACTTGTTTGGCTTTCCATTGTCATTCCATTAGCGGTACCAGTAGTTGTTCCGATACGTAAACCAATGCTTTGACGAGACACTTGCACTTCATTATTTGGTGGAGTGAATGTCCATTTTTCACCGTTTAATGTCGCAACTTTTGGAGTATTAGCAGTGAATTTTGATAATGGAGAAGCATCAGCTTGGTTATAAATGTAGTGGTATTTGCACCCTGTTAACGTCGCAGCAGTCACCTTCACTTTCACTTTAATTTCATTAATTGAAGTTTTGACTGTTAATTCTTTTTCACCAGCTTGTAAATCAGCTTCGGTGAATGTATAAGGTTCGGTTAAATCATTAGAGGCATCCGCCGGGGTTTCCTGAAGTTTATAGTCAACAGCGATTAAATCATAACAAGAAGAATCAAAAGTATCTCCGAGCCCAAATTCTTTTTGCACATTCTCAATAGCGTAATGATGGATACCAGTCTTATCAGTTCTTAAAATCACTTCACTTGGTTTAACATTATTTAAGTCACCAGCTTCATTCTTTTTTGCACCATAGACATAGTCTACTAATCCTGGATAATCGACGAATGGATTTCTATTTCCTTGTTTAATTGTCTCGGTTTCACTTTTTTTAATTTCGTGAGAATAAACTGATTCGTTATGCTGATATTCCAAATAATCAACTGTAAATGAGTTATTCCAATCAATTAGTGTCGAAAGATTTCCAATCGCATATTGGCAATTACCTTCACTATATTCAACATAGTCTTCGACTATATTTAATGTTTGATAAGAACCAGAGGTTGCTTCATTTTGTGAATACATCACACCCATATAAAATATGGAACGGCTTAAACGCCCTTTATCGTAATCTGAAGGTTCAAAATTTTTACTGTCAAAAGAATAATCTAAATTAAAAGTTCCACTAGTATCTTTTGTCGGTTTTTGATAAGTCTCCGCTGTTTTATCCGCAACGCCGAAGTTTTTATTGCCTCTAGAAGTATTTCCAGAATTGTTTGCCGCTAATAAATTGTGGAAGTCTGTTGCCCTACCAATAGTTTTAACAGCGTTACCAGATATCTGGCCAGTCATTAATGAAGCAGCGAAAGCGTGTTCTCTTTGCCAACCATACCCTAAAGTATAGGTATCGCTTTTTAACATATTATCGCTTGAATAAACAACATCGACATAGTCGTGATTATATAAATCTTGATCAGCGTTTTGATTGGTTTCCCAATTTCCCTCATATGATAGAAAATTGACGTTTTGGCTGATGATGTTATAGAGTTTGGCTTTTAAATCTTCACCATTTGACCAAGTTAATTGGCCATAATAACCATCGAAATGGTCATATCCATAGTTTCCTGTGATTTCTTCTTCATCATCTTCTTCATCACTAGATTCTTTGACATTGATTGTAAATGAGGCAAAAGCAGTTGTTCCGTTTTCTGTATAGGAGATAGAAATAGTCTTTTCACCAGTTGTCGATGTGTCGGCAGTACCAATGCGTGAGTTTGAAGTAACATCTTTAGATGTCCCATTATCATATGTCGCAGTGACAACTAAACCCGTGAAATCCAATTCTTCGTTTAAAATATATTGGGTTTTATTCGGTTGGCTAGTAACCGCAATCTTATTAAGAGTTAACTTTTCTGATGGGTTCTCGTTTGGTTTTGAACTACCACAACTGGAGAATAAGAATGTCAACATGAGTGGAACAATAGCAATTTTTCTCATAAATAAGACCTCACATGTGCCTATTATCGCACATAATTGCGAAAGAAAAAAGGACGATTTCGCCCTTTTTTAGTTATTTTAAGTGAAATATTAGTTAATTCCCTTTAAGAAGTCAGGAAGAATGCTATCGCCTTCAAAAACACTAGATTCTTGTGTTTGTTCAGAAACACTTGGTTGTTCAGTTTGGAAAAGTGTTTGGTCATCTCCCACTTTTGTTTGACTAAATGTCATTGGTTTAGAGAAATCAATTTCGTTTTCAAAGTCACTAGCAATGACACTGACGAGGATTTCATCGGACAATTGTTCGTTAATTGTGACACCAAATTTAATATCAATATCATGATTTGCTGCACCAATCAGTAGGTTAACACATTCCTGGGCGTCAAATAAACTAACATTGCTACCACAAGTAATCGCCACAATCGCTCTTCGAGAGCCAGAAATTGAGGCTTCTAATAGAGGAGAATTAATTGCCGTATTAGCAGCGTCTTTTGCTCTGTTTGGACCAGTTCCCATACCAAAACCAATTAAAGCAATACCAGAATGTTCTAATGTTGATCTCACATCCGCAAAATCTAAATTAATAACAGCTGGTAACATAATTAAATTGACAACTGTTTTAACAGATTGAGCTAAAACTTTATCGGATTCATTAAAAGCTTGAGAAATTGGAGATGTACCATTGGTAATCAATAATTTGTCATTACTAACAACGATGATTGAATCAACAGCGGTTTTTAATTTATCAAGGCCTTCAATGGAATGAACGATTCTCTTTTTACCTTCAAAGGTAAAAGGACGAGTAACAATCGCCACAACGAGAGCACCGGCGTCTTTGGCATAGCGTGCAATTACTGGCGCAGCACCTGTGCCTGTACCTCCGCCCATACCAGCTGCGATAAAGACCATATTGGCATCTTTAACGATTTCTTTAATCTCTTCAGCGCTAGCTTCCGCGGCTTGTTCACCAATTTCTGGGATGCCACCTGCGCCTAATCCACCAGTAATCTCTGGTCCTAAGACCAACCTATGTTCTGATTTGCTAGTTGAAAGAGCTTGCTTATCGGTATTTGCCACCCAAAAGGTCACATTACTAATTTCTTCATCAATCATACGATTGACAGCGTTATTTCCTGCTCCACCAACACCGATAACAACTATCTTTGCTGCTGGTTCAAAGTTTGAAAGATCATAATTTTCCATATTGATACTCTCCTATTTTTCTTCACGCGTTACTTGCCCAACGCGAGGCTGATTTTCATCATAATTAATTTGGCTAGCTTTGCTAGCTAAGATAAGACCGAGACAATTTGTGTAAGTGGCATCTCTCGCTCCTAAACTTCTTGGCATGACAACAGCGACTGTTTCAGATTGCACCTTAGGTGCTAAGAATTCCACTAAACCATTTAATTTAGCGCCACCACCGATTAATAACATCGGAAGATTTTTTGTGGTTTTATCATAGTCTTTTAACAAAACATCTATTGATGAGTTCAAATCTTTTACAAAATCTGATAATTCATTTTTAATAATTTCATTTAGCTCACTAGTGTAATGTTTAATTTCATTACCTTCTCCATCACTAGAACGGCAGACCGGAGCGTTGAAATTCATTTTTCTATTATCGATACCATAGGTAATCTTATATTTTTCCGCATCATTTTCATTGATATTAAATGCAGTAATAATCTTTTCAGTAATTCTATCTCCACCCCAATTAAAGAATGTAGAACCATAAAACCATTTTTCACCTACTAAAGAAACGGTGGTCATATCTGCACCGATATCTACAAGTAGATAACTTTGTGGAAGGTCTGGGTAGGAATTAATTAATGCGCTCGCACCATAAGGAGCTACAACATTTTTCTTAATCAAAACTTGAGCATCTTTCACTGGTTGAGTATAAGCGTTAAAGATATTTATTGGAAGCGAATGGACTAAAACAGTCGCGCTAAGAGAAAAACTCTTAGAACCAATTGGTGGGTTGGCGTAACGACGGCCTTGATCCAAAGCGTAATAGACAGGAATGATATCAACAATGTTATTTCCTTTAAAAAGGAAAGAGTTTCTAATCATATTGTTGATAGAACGAATATCGTTCTTTGTAACAGTTCCTTCTTCACCACTTACAGCGGTACTTTGATGATTGGTGTCCACCATTAAACCATATGGAGGGAGGGCTAGAGAAACTTCTTGAATATTCAATTTCAATTGAGCAGCAGGATCGGTGAAATTTTTGATTTCGCGAAGTGCTTGCGCCAATCTAGTGGAATCAAGGATTTCTCCATTTTCAATCATGTGTCCATAAGGTTTTGTTGAAGCATGAAGAACATAAACTTGACCATCAAGTTCATATCCCACAACAATCTTTAATTTTTTTGAGCCGAATTCAATGGCAGCAACTGGTTTTTCCATAATCTATATCACCACTGACTATCATTATAAATGAAGGGAGAAAAGGAATCAATATATTAACTTTGTTAAAAGCAAAATATTTTTTCTACTAAATATCTACTAATTATTTACTACTTTTGTTATTTTATTAGCTATAATTTTATCCATTTCTCTTTCGCGTGCGCGTTTAATATAAAGGTATAGCGTTCTTTCTTTAGTCTTTTTTGTCCTCTTATTTGACTCTTATCATGCCACTTAGAAGAGATGTCAAATTGACTATCTTTCACTATTTCTCTTTCTAAGGCAAACAAAAAGCCACTGGCTAGGTGGCGTTTTGCGCGAACAGGGAAATTCGCTAAATAAGGGAGAAAAAACATTTATTGTTGATAAGAAAGCGGTTCGTTAGTTTCGCTTTCTTCAGGTTCATCTTCTTCTATTACTTCCACTACTTCAGGTTCTGCTTTTGTGGTTTGTTCAGCATTGTCTGTAATAGCGATGTAGGTTGGAATAATTGCGACTGCCATAGCGCTGGCAAAAATGGCAAACACCAAGAAGAATGTCTTAATACGGTAATAGATACCACGATGATTATTCTTGTGTAATTTGTCTTTCATCTTCTTACTCCTTTCTACTTTCGTTCAATAATTCTTAATTTTGCAGATGCACTGCGATGATTAATTTCTAATTCTTTTTGACTAGCGACAATTGGTTTAGTGTTCACTAAACGATATTCTTTTTCCTTTTCAACATTTGGTCCATCATTTCGATTTCCCACTACCACAGATTGATCTTTAAACATGTTTTTAACGATGCGGTCTTCTCCAGAATGGAAGGTAATGATAGCTAAGCGTCCACCGTGTGGTCTAAGATGAGGTAAGATGTCATTGACTGCTTTAGTTAAGACATTTAATTCATCGTTGACTGCGATTCTTAAAGCCTGAAAGGCTTGTTTAGCTGGGTGACCAGTTTTAGCGAGGACTTTCATTGGCTTGCTTGCTTTAATGATGTCCACTAATTCGAATGTCGTTTTAATCTCTTTGTTTTGACGATATTTGACGATATTCTTACTGATTTGATAGGCGAATTTTTCATCGCCATAGTCTCTGAAGATTTTTGTTAAATCTTCTAAAGAGTATTTATTGACAATGTCTTTTGCGGTTAATGGATTATCCATATCCATCCTCATATCGAGTTCAGCATTCTCTTTATAAGAGAAACCACGATACCCTTCATCAAATTGAGGGGATGAGACACCAAGATCCATCAATACACCATCGACATAATCGATACCTTGGTTATTTAAGATGTCGTTTACATTAACGAAATTGCTTTTAATGATTTTGTAGTTCTTACTAATCTTCGATAATCTTTCGTTAGATTTTTCAATCGCTTCTTGATCTTGATCAACACCGATTAACAATCCTTTATCTAATTTAGATAAGATAACGCTGCTATGGCCCGCTCTACCAAGAGTGAGATCTAAGTAGATGCCATCTTTTTTAATGTTTAGTCCTTCAATTACTTCATTTAACAGGACTGGAATATGTTCGTTATTCACCACTATTCCCCAGCGAGTCTTTCAGCAATTGTTTCAAAGTCATTTTCAATGGAGGAGATATATTCTTGATATTTCTTCTCGTCCCAGACTTCGATATGATCACCGGCGCCTAATACTACGACATCTTTACCAATGTGATATTTAGCTAATAAAGCTTGTGGGAGTTGCACTCTACCCATCTTATCGACGTCAAGGTCCATAACACTAGCGAGTTTAATACGGAGATAATCACGATTTTCCTTTTTATTGAAGGAAAGAGATTCTAATTCTTCGACTAACTTCTCAAATGATTCTTCTTTAAAGATTGATAAAGCGCCATCAAAGCCTTTCATAATGAAGATTTTAAGGCCTAATTCATCACGCATTTTTCTCGGGATGACTAAGCGTCCTTTATCATCTAAAGAATGTGAGTAGTTTCCAAAGAACATATTTCCCACTTTTTCCCACTTTCTACCACTTGGTGAAATTATTATAAACAATAAATATACATTTAATCAATAGTAAATATAAAAAAATCCAAAAATATTTTTTTGGACCTTTTTATTTATTTATAAATCTACGATTTATAAAATTAATAACTATGCTATTTAATGCCTTGAATTTGGTTTTTAATTTTCAAAAATTGTTCTTCGCCCAATAACTTTTTAACAACTAACAAGGCAAAGTCATTAGTGAAATACATGCTTCTACCAGTAAGTATGTTACCATCTATGCAAGTTTGTTTACCGGTGTAATTACCTTGATAGCCGACTTCCCAACCTGGATAACAAGTAAATTTCTTACCTTTTAAATAACCACGTTTTCCAAGCAAACTTGGACCAGCGCAGATACTGGCAATCACTTTTTGATGTTCTAGGAAGTGTTTTATGACCTCATCCAATAGGATGAAATTATCTAAATTTGTCACCCCTAATTTACCACCTGGGATATAAAGGCAATCAAATGATTGATAATTCTTATGAAATGGCACAACTTTGATTAATAGTTGATGAGAAGAAAGGATTTCAAATTCATCAGTGATATTCATCATTTCCACTTCTAATCCAGCGCGGATGAAAACATCGCGAGCCGATAAAGCTTCAATTTCTTCTACACCATTAGTGACTAACATTAATACTTTTTTCATAACTTTAAATCATCCAAAACATCAAATGGAGAAGTTTTCTTCTCTTTTAATGCATCTTCTTCGCTTAAGACACGATACCCATCTCCACTAGAAGGTAGTTTTGCTCCCTTTTTAATAACTTTTATAGGCACGTTGCTAACAATTAAGGTGATAACAATTTGATCAATATCAATCTGATTATTGATGATTTCAAATTCATCATCTTCATTATCCATTAATTCAATGGTCTCTTTGACATTATAAGAATAAGGGATTTCCTCTAATGTATAAGCGCATGTAGTCATCACTTCTCCTTTAATTTTAAAGGAGAGAACGACTAATTCATCATAATTAATGACGCTTAAATCCATATGACAAGATTTAATACTTCTCACGTGATATGGATCACCTTGATAAGCCGAAAAGTCCATCTCTTCATGGAAGTTAATTTCTTTTCCGACCGGTAAGGTTAAGCGATTTAATTTCATTTTATCCTCTTAACTCAGCGTGATAAGTTTTTAATAATTCAAATTTAATCTTATCTTCTACATCATTAACTTCTTTATCGGTTAATGTAGCGTCTTCTTTTTGATAGGTGATTGTAATTGCGATAGACTTCTTACTGCTATCGATATGTTCACCTTGATAAACATCAAAGACTTCTGCATTAGTGACAATGCCTTTACCGGTCACTTTGATGGTTTTAATAATATCTTTACTGGCTACATCTTTATTAATAATAAAGGCTAAGTCTCTGCTCATCGATGGGAATTTAGGAATTGGTTTCATCTTTGTGACAGAAACTTTTGAATCTAATAATTCATCTAATCTTAGTTCTAAGACTACGACAGGATTCTTTCCTAAATCATATTCATTGACCTTTAAAGGGTGTAATTCGCCAAAAACACCAATGAGTTTGTTTTGGAAATATAATCCCGCGGATTTACCGGGATGTAATTCCTCTAAATGAGATGATAATCTTTCTAATTTATAACGGCTTATTTCAATACCTAAAGTCTCCATAATTCCATCAACAAGACCTTTCATATGATAAAAATCATATGGGGTTTTCTCTAATAAGCCTTGTCTATTGTCGTTACCCACTAAAACAATCGCTAAATGGTCATGACGAGAATCTTTAGATTGCACGTGACTTGTCTCAAATAACGCTAAAGATTTTTCTTGTCTGGCAACATTATAAGTCGCCACTTTTAATAAGGAATGTAAGATATGGGTTCTAAAATGGGAATGTTCATCGGTTAATGGGTTTAATAAAACATAAGCTTCTTCATCATTTAATAGATTGAAAAGTTTAACTTCTTTTTCACTCACTAAGGAATATGTTAAACATTCATCTAGTCCTTTATCTAATAGATAATTACGAATATTTCTTAATCTAGTTTGTTCTAATGATAAAGCGCCCACTTGCACATCTAATGTTGGAAGGACACTATTGACATTTTCATATCCTAATAATCTAATCACTTCTTCACTTAAATCAGCAGAGCAAGTGACATCTAAACGATAAAGAGGAACTGTTACTTTTAAATTGCCTTTATTGTCTTCTACGATAAAGTTAAGTCTATTTAAGACATCAATAACTTGTTCATTAGAGAATGATGTACCAAGTCTAGCGTTAATTTTATTAACACTAGTTTCAATAATTTTTTGTTCGCATTTCTCACTTTGATAATTGATTGTATTAGAGAATTCTTTACCTTCACAATAATCTTTGATTAAAGAAGAGGCCATATCAATAACAAATTCAGCTTGGAAATGATTTGTTCCTTTGACAAATCTAGAAGAAGATTCAGAGGCTAATCCTAATCTATTACTAGTTCTACGGATGGAAGCACCATCAAAGCTCGCGGATTCAATAATGATATGGGTGGATTTTTCGCTCACCGCGCATTCTAAGGAACCCATCACTCCACCCAAACACATTGGTTTGTTATTAGAAGCGATGACAATATCACCTTTTAAAACTTTATAAGTCTTTTCATCAAGAGCGACAAAATCACCTTCATAATCATTTTGTGCTTGTAATGCACAAGCAGGTAATTTATCCGCGTCATACATATGTAATGGTTGACCAGTCATTAACATGACATAGTTACCGATATCAACGATGTTGTTAATACTTCTGATACCCATTGATTCAAGAGCTTGCTTAATAAATAATGGGGAATCTTTTATGACGATACCTTTAATTTCTTTACCAGCAAACTGACTACATTTATCGGTCACACTGCCAACAGTAAGACTTGTCTTAAAGGTTTCTAATTTTTCAAATTTTGGAAGTTTAACTTCACGGTTAAAAATCGCACCAACTTCTCTAGCGATATTATAAACGGATAATAAATCTGGTCTATTGGCTAAAACATTGAGATTTAAGATGACATCATCTAAACCTAAATAGCCTAGAACATTTTCTTCTCCAACTGGAGCATCAGCGGGTAATTCTTCAATTCCTGCTACTTGTTTTTCACTTAAATATTTAGGATCAACACCTAATTCATTTAAAGAGCAGCACATGCCGTCAGATTCCACGCCCCTAATGACACCTTTTTTAATTTCTACCTTAGGTAAAATAGCGCCGACTCTAGCGACAATAACCTTTAATCCCTTGCGAGCGTTAGGCGCACCACAAACGATTTGATGGACACCATATTTTTCCCCCATATTCACTTTTAAAACATGGAGGTGGTCGCTATCTGGATGCATTTCACATTCAATAATTTCACCAATAATCAAATTGGTGCCACTGGCCATATGACTAATCTCTTCAACTTCGACACCGGCAAAAGTTAAACCTTTAGCGATTTCTTCAGCGTTTAATCCCTCTAAGGATACGTAATTTCTTAATGCTTTTAAACTGACTAACATATTGTTCTCTCCTTAGATTTTCTTCTTGAATTGATGTAAGAATCTTACATCATTAGTGTAAATTTTTCTGATATCATCGATACCATAACGGAGCATAGCAACTCTTTCGATACCGATGCCAAAGGCAAAGCCGCTATATTCTTCTGGGTCATAACCATTCATTTTTAAAACATTTGGATGGACCATCCCACCACCTAAGATTTCAATCCAGCCAGTACCTTTACACATATTACAGCCTTTACCGCCACAATTAATACAGCTGATATCAACTTCGACAGATGGTTCTGTGAATGGGAAGAAGGAACTTCTTAATCTGATTTCTCTACCTTCACCAAACATCTTTTTAGCGAATAATTCCAATGTCGCTTTTAAATGACCAATATTAATATTTTTATCCACAACTAAGCCTTCAATTTGGGCGAATTGATGACTATGTGTGGCATCATCATCGTCTCTACGATAAGTCTTACCAGGACAAATCATTCTGATTGGTTGACCTTTTTTCTCTAACATCGTTCTCGCTTGCACTGGCGAAGTGTGTGTTCTTAATAATGTATTAGGGTCAATATAAAAGGTATCTTGCATATCTCTAGCAGGATGATCCTTTGGAATATTTAATAATTCAAAGTTATATAAATCAGTTTCTACTTCTGGTCCATCTTTGACTTCAAAGCCCATACCTAAAAAGATATCGGTCATCTCATCTTTAATGATATGAAATGGATTCTTACCACCGACAGAGAAATTTCTACCAGGTAAAGAAATATCAATTTCTTCACTCATTAATTTTTCTTCTAATTCTTTTTCGCTGATTTCTTTCTCTTTAACTTCTAAAGCTTCAGTGATTGCTAATTTAGTGTCATTGATTTCTTTACCAGCGTTTTTTCTTTCCTCTGGGTCAAGTTTACCAATCATAGAAAACATCGACATTAATTCAGACTTTTTACTTAAAAAGGTATTTCTAATATTTGCGATATGTTCGCTTGTTTTAGATTCTTTAATGCGACTTAAGGCATCATCTAAGATTTCTTTTAAACGAGTTAACGCCATAAGATACCCTCCTTTGACTCACTGAAAGAGTATATCACAAAGGCATAATAAAAAACACGTTGTTTATTATGTAAATGATATATTTATATCGAAATATCGTTTTTTAAAATAAAAATGTTTTCAAATCAATGCATTATGATAGAATAAAGCAGGAAAAATTATAAGGAGACAAAAATGAAAGTTTTAAACAAAATGTTAATCGGTGTCGCTTCTGTCGCAATGCTTACAGCATGTGCAAGCAAAACTGATTATGATTCATTCCACAAAAAAGCAGTTGAAGCTGCTGAAAAAGCCAAAGAAGTTAGCTACAGCGCAGTTACAGTTTCTGGTTCTTATGTCGATAATGATGGCAAGAAACAAGACTGGGACAAAATCACAGTTAGTTTTGACAAAGGTATATTCAAACCAACTAATCTCACACACGTCGACGAAATCACTATTGCAGGAATACTCAATCTTGCCACTGCACAATTAGTTGGCAACACAGACAACACCACATTCTACGCTGGTTCCTCTTTCAAAGTCGTTTATGAAAAAGACGATACCAAATCCACAAAATTATACAATCAATATGGTTTGTTAACCTCTTCAAAATCCAGCGATGGTGACAATTTAAAAGTTTCTTACAAGAAATAAGTAAATCAATCCATTTATAAAAGGTCCGGTTTCAAAAGAAATCGGATTTTTTATACCATGTTTCTTTAAAGAATTACAATTATGATAGATAGGAAGTATAGGTGTGGACCGCGACAAATATATTATGCTCAAAGCCACAGTGGCTAATCGTGACATTATTACACTAGGCATCATAAAGATGAATTGAATGTCGATGCTGATGAGGCGCTTGAAATGTTGGCCAATCTCATTCAAGAGGGAATGGTTGAAACATTCGCCTATGATGGCACCCACTTCAAAGTCATCAAAGGCAATTCATTTATTTAAAAAAATAAGAGGGAATCTATCTAAAAGGTTCTTTTTTTCTTGAATTTTAAAATAAATTGCATACAATGTATTTGTCATACAAAGGAGGAAAAAATATGACAGTATATGATTTTAAAGTATTAGACCAACAAGGTAATGAAGTTGGATTAGACAAATATCAAGGTAAAGTGTTACTTATTGTTAACACTGCGACCAAATGTGGATTTACCCCACAATACGATGCATTAGAAAATATGTATGAAGAATTAAAAGACCAAGGTTTTGAAATTTTAGATTTCCCATGTAACCAATTCTTCCGTCAAGCTCCAGGAACTGATGAGGAGATTAATGCTTTCTGCACAATGAAGTTTAATACCAAATTCACAAGATTTAAGAAAGTGGATGTTAAAGGTAAAGAAGCCTCCCCATTATTCCAATGGTTAATCACCCAAAATAAATCTGGTAAAGCCAAAGCTGTTAAATGGAATTTCACCAAATTCTTAATCAATAAAAATGGCGAAGTCGTTGCCAGATTTGAACCAACTGATAAGCCAGAAGATTTCATCGATCAAGTGAAAGCAGAATTAAATAAATAATTATGTCTAAGCAATTAGATGAACTATTAAAGCTTGATAATCAACTTTGTTTTCCTTTATATGCGGCGAGCAAAGAGATTATTAGACGTTATAAACCTTTATTAGATAAATTAGATATTACGTACACGCAATATATCGTTTTATTAGTCTTATGGGAAAAAGATCAAATCTTAGTGAAAGATTTAGGTTCTAGATTATATCTAGATTCGGGAACTTTAACGCCACTTTTAAAAAAATTAGAATCTAAAAAAATTATCTCTTTATCAAGAGGGACAAAAGATGGGCGTGAATTAGTTATATCTTTAACTAAAAAGGGAATAGAATTAAAGAAACAAGCATACCAAATTCCTCAAACTATTGGTGGATGCGTAAAATTAGAAAAGGACGAGGCAATAACTTTATATAAGCTTCTTTATAAAGTATTATCCGGTTTAGAAAATGAATAGAGAAAAAGTCATTGTGAGAACTAGCTTCATGGGCATACTCGCCAATGTTATCTTAGTCGTGGGAAAAGCGATTATTGGTTTCTTAGCAAATTCAGTGGCGATTATCTTAGATGCAATCAATAATCTAACAGATGCGATTAGTTCCACTATTACGATTATCGGCACTAAACTAGCCCATAAAAAACCTGACGCTAAACATCCATATGGTCATGGTAGAGTGGAATATATCACCTCCATGATTATCGCTATTATCGTTTTAATCACTGGTGGTTTGGCTATCTATAATGCGATTGATTTCATTATTAATCCGACTGAAACTAATTACACTACAATTTCTTTAATTGTTGTTATCGTGGCAATTGTGGTGAAGATTGGTTTAGGACTCTATTTTAGATTCATGGGTAAAAAGACAAATTCTGATGCTTTAAAAGGATCGGGGATAGATGCCTTGTTTGATGCAATATTAACTACCGCTACATTAATTGGTGTTCTTACATCAATGATTTGGGGAGTCAATATTGAAGGCTATTTGGGCATAATTATTGGCTTATTCATTCTTAAAACTGGTATTGATATCTTAAGAACATCTTTAAGTCATATTATTGGTGAAAGATTATCAAAAGAAACATCTTTAGAAATTAAATCATTAATTTGTAAACATCCTGAAGTTATTGGAGCGTACGATTTAATTGTTAACAATTACGGTCCCGAAAGAGCGATTGGCTCTATTCATATTGAGGTGAGAGATGATTTAACCGCGAAAGAGATACATTCTTTATCTCGTAATATTGCTGAAGAAGTCTTTGTCCAATATGGAGTTATTATGACTGTGGGTATTTATGCCTCTAATACTTCAAACGATGAAACTAAAGAAATTAGACAATATATTTCTAGCTTAGTAAAAGAGTATCCAGACATTCAACAATTGCATGGCTTTTATGTTGATAAGGAAAAAATGACTATTTCCTTTGATATCATTCTTGATTTCAAATGTCCAAATGTTGAAAAAATTAAAAATGAATTATATGAAAGATTAAAAGAAAAATATCCTTTATATAATTATTACATCGTCATTGATAACGATTTCGCTGATTAGTTATCTGTTACTCATTAATATAATTAGGTTAACTTTAATTATTTATAATTAAGTGACTAATAGATTATCACCAGAATTAACATTAACTGGTTCATATGAAAAATGTTGGAAAAAGATTAATAACCATTGGTGGCTTTATAAAAAAGAAAATAATAATGAGAAATTCTCTGAATTATTTGCTTATCAAATCGCTGAATTATTAGATATCGACACCGTTAAATATGAACTTGATGATGGATATATTAGGTGTGAAAATCTAGCCTCTATTTATAATTTTGAGCCAATGGCATCACTTTGTGATGACGATGATTCATATCAAAGAGTTTTCGACACTCTTTATAAGATAAGTGAATCAATAGCGGTTAGTTATCTTAAATTAATGACGTTTGATATTATCATCAATAACGTTGATAGACATAATGAGAATTGTGGGCTATTAAGAGATAAGAAAACTGGAAGAATTATCTCCTTAACCCCTAATTTTGATAATAACCTATCATTATTAAGTGTCGATCCAGAATTAACTAATAAAGATGGATTCTTATTAGTATTTAAAAAATTCTTAGTTAATCACCCTATCGCTTATGATCTTTATCAAAAGATTCATCTTCCATGTCTAGATGAAAAGATGATTAAAAATATCTTAGATAAATACTCTAAAGTAATTAGTTTATAGTTAATTACAATAGAAAGGGAGCCCTTTATAGGGCCCCCTATTTTTAGAGTATTAGACAAAGTCTAATTATTCTTGTTCTTTTCTCTTTCTCGCTAATAATAAGCCAGCGCCAATTAAAGTTGTGATAGAGATAAGTGCACTACTTGCAAGGATAGAAGCGTGACATCCATCATGGATATCGAGGTTATGACCAATGACATCAATAGTGAATGAAGCACTCTTACCTTCGTATTTAATTGTGACAACTTTTTCGCCTTTAGTAGAAGTATCAACGGTAATTGAACCAATCTTGCTTAAGTCAATGACGGCTTTGGTTCCATCGGAATAAACCGCTCTAACTTCTAATCCTGTTGGATCAAAGTTTTCATCAATGTAATATTCAGTCTTGGTTGGGACAGTAATTTCGATACCAATTAAGGTTTTTCCACTTGGAGTTGGAGTATCTCCACCTTCACCACCACCTTGGCCTCCAGCTTCTGTTGGAGTAACTACTCCATTAATGGAGTAAACGAATGTACCACTACCAAATTCTGGTGTTGAGTTGTTATAGGTGAATGGAGCACCTTTAATGATTAAAACATCACCAATGTTGAGATCATCAACGCTTTCCCAGTTAAGACCATTGTCTTTTGTTGCGGTTTCAGATTTCATTAAGTAATAAATCAAGATTTCATTGCCATCATCATCAGCAATCTTGACATTATTCATATCACCACTATTACCGAGTTTGGCGGCTTTTTCTTTCACTTTGCCAGTGAAATATAAGGCTTCGCCTGCTGTTCCTCCAGCCGCTTCAGCGATTTCTAAAGCTTCTGCAACGGTCTTTGGATCTTGTATAGTACCAGCGTGTGTAGGAATACCTTGAGCAGAAACGGTAACAACGCATTCATCGTATAAGTTACCACATCTTGCGGTAATTTTTGCTGTACCTTCTTTAACGCCAGTAACAACACCATTTTCTACAGTGGCAACTGTTGGGTCATCTGTTTCCCAAGTAATTTCGCCTTGCGCACCACTAGGTGATAATGTAGCGGTTAATGTTACTGTTCCACCAACAGCAATTGTGGCTTGTGTCTTATTAAGAGTAATATCTGTTGGATCAATAACAATTGGACCAGATGTTTCTTCCCATTCAATTTTAATTGAATCGAGATATAAAGCACCATTATCACTACGAAGACCAACATATTGATATTGATTGGTGAAATCAATTTTAGTTGTTAATTGATTGGCTTTCTTCTCTGCATAGCCAACTTTTTCACCAGCTTTTGCTGTGTCATATAAATCGGTTGTGGCAGTATAAGCAACATTATTGCCATATACATTTACTTTTCTGCCATCACTTGTTGCAGAATTGAATGTTAATGTGACAGATTTGATTAATCCAGCTGATTTGGTAGAGACAATGCCAGCAGCATTATCGCTTGTACGTAACTGAACGACTAAATCTTTTGTACCATTGCTTTCACTACCAGCCGCTGTATGACCGGCATAAATAGCACCTGATGTACCTTCTTTATTCGCCCAATCAAAATATGAATAGGATTTGCTGTCCGCATTCCATTTTTCTGTTTGATTAACAAATTGGGCATCAATTGTATCCGTTACTGTTTCAGCAGGTTGTGAAGCATCTTTCCATGAAGCGTTAAATGTTGCATCAGCATTAACTGTATATGGGAATTCAATTGGTGAACCTGCATCGTTTTTCCAACAATCAAATTCTTTTCCTTCTGGAGCGGTGAATCCACATTCTGGAGCTTCAGCGATAACTGAACCTTCTTCTTTTACGAGAGGATTCATTGAGCCTTCAGCGCCACCACCATTAAATGTAATTGTGTATTCTTGTGGTTGTGGAGCTACTTGATCGCTAACATTAATGTTATATGTTGCTTCTTTTCCTTCATATGTGACTGTAACTTGTTTTTGTCCAGCGGTTGTCATATCTGGAGAAGAAACTTCATAACCAGTTGTAATTACTTCATCCGCAACGCCTTCTTCAGCATAATGGGCTGTGACCACTAAACCAGCGTATGAGAATGTATCTCCAAGATTAAATTCAGTTGGATAATCACCACTTAATGAGATAGAATCTAATGTTTTTGTTTGTTCATTTTCAATATATTCTTGAACGTAGCAAGATGTTAATTCATAAGTTGTTTTTGATGAATAATAAAGGAAATGACCCTTAACAATGACTTCGTTGCCTTTAACCAATTGAGTCATTGAGTCTTCAGTAAATTTTGAATTGTTTAAGTCCTTACAATTATATGCCTGAACCTCATCTGTTTGAGTGCCATCATCGCTAAGATAAAAAGTACATGAATCATTATATAATGATGGTTCATCAGCATGATTATAGAATCCATTAATAATACCTCTGACAAACGCAAAGAATGAAGAATCAGTTGCATAATTAGCAATTAAAGCTTTGGCTTCTGAAGGTTTCAATGGGTTTTCTGGTTTGCAACCTTTTAATCCATTTTCGGAAATCGTAATTGCGATAGAATTAGAATTGCTTCCCCCTGTTGCGGCTTCAAAATTTGTCGTAGCAGAAATATTTGCAGTACCTTCGCCAACATAAGTGACTTTAGCGGATGAATCGTTACCAGTAACTGTTGCCACGCTTGGGTTATCTGAAACCCATGTAAATGATGGGGTTCCAGTGCCGGATGCTATTGTAGCAGAAGCAGTTAAAGTAACTTCGTCACCAATAATTGCATTTGCAATCGGGGCTGTTGGAGCACCGGTAATGCTGACGCTTTGGACTTTGACATCACTAGCGGTTTTATAAGTAATACTTAAAGAGGCAATTCTTCTATGGCCTGTAGTATCACCAACAGTAAAGGTTACGGAATCACTTTCTCCAGTCCAGGTTCCTCCGCTATAACTGTTAACATCAGTAGTTATTTCGTTAGAGTTATCACCACTCCCAAAACCAATAACAATTGATGAAAAAGTTTTGGTAGAAGATGAAACAGTAAAGAAACTTCCGCCATAAACACGAACGGCAGACCCATTGGTATAGTATTTAGGCGCATTTGAGCTGGTGCCTTTATCAAAGGTTACAGTAAAATCAGTTCCTTCATAAGAAGTAATAGCTTGTCCATTAGTATATCCTTGTGCAGAAAAATCCACACTTTCATCAACAGCTTTTGCTTGATGAACTTCGCCTTTGCCAACAGCGACACCTACTCCGACTGCCATAGCCATACCGACGACAGCTGTAGCAATCTTTTTGAATAATTTATTCATTTTTCTTTTCCTTTCTCCCCTATCTCCCTTATAGGGGTTACGAATGAAAAACTAACTTATATACAATAAAAAAGCGTTAAAAGCCCTTATACGCTACTAAGATGCTAGATTATTGTATATTTTTTGTTTCACATAATAAGTTTAAGTAAATAAATTTACTAAAACAAGCAATAGTTTAAAAAGTTTTCAGAAAAAAATCACAGTAAAAATTTTCATCAATAAAAAGGGTCGATTGTTTCTTAACAAAATGACTTAATAATTATAGTGATGTGTCCGAAAGGATTATTTAGTTGGGCCATTGGCTACCTTGCTTGACATCATCTTTTTTTATTAATTAGGCTTTATATTTAGCAAACCTAATGAGCATCACTATTGGGATGATAAACATTATGATAGCGACACCTAGTGGAACATAGGAATGGACTATTAACATCCAATCAGGAATCTCTTTATAATTTGCGCCAATACGATAGGCGAATTCTTCAATAATGACAATATCGGTTAAAGCAGAGGCAAATACCATTTCTTTTAAACCAATCACCATAATGTCGTTCTTTTGTAACGCTCCTTTTAATTTAAGCGCGCTAAGCACGAGCATGATAACAATAAATAATATAAATAACAGACCGAATACTCCACTATAGGTTTTTTGGTTAGATGTATCAATTCCATTAACCTTCAATACTGCGAATAATAAGAATAATAAAGTAAAGAAGAATATTGCTAAGGCCATAAATAGATAGGCTTTCTTTTTCTCTGCTCTTCCTTTAGTGACATTCTTAATAAAAATTACTTTACAAATAAAGACTAACAAAGTAGAAATAGAGGCCACCATTAAGACCATCGACATTGTTAAAACCCCTAATGTTGCTTTATATAAAAAGCTGATTAAGGTAATAATCGCGGAAAAAGTTGTAATGACTTTTAATTTAGTTTTACCGCCCGCCATAATTATTTTTCCTCCCCATTCTTGAGAGAATTCATTTCCTCTCTTAATGTATTAGCGATTTTATCGAGATCTCCGTATTCCTTAAATAGTTCAGAAAAATATTTAGGTTTATTAATAATAAATGTCTTTTTCTTGTTTTGAAAATAAGAAACATAGATTGGGATATCAACACCTTTACGATATTTCATTTGGCAGAATAATAAGAAGCCATTAAAGACTTTTTCAATCTGGTCTTTATAACCATTAGATGAGTCTTCTGGGTACACTACTAACGGATATCCTTTTTCCATTACTTCTTCAGTTTCTTTAAAGGTTTTCATCAACCTACTATCAGTGTATGTGGGAATGAGTCTCATTCCGCGATAAAAGCCATTAGGAAATGGAGAAAAAATCGTACCGATAATTCTCGCCCAGAATAAAGGCATATGTTTCTTTTGATGATAATAGATATGAACTAAATAATGACGGACTGCTTTGATACCTTCTGTCATCTCATGCGTGCCCCACATATAAACCGGGACAGGGAAATAGTTTTCAATTCTTGTTGGCACTTTTGAACCGACATGGTTAACAATCATGATAAAAGGTTTATCAATTAAACCATTAGGGTCAACAAATTTAAATTTAGGTCTCGGCCATAAGATTTTTGTTAAGATACGACAAAACTTGAAATAGAATGATTTTCTTCCTTTTTCGATATCTCTCACATACATAACACATGTATATTAACAAATTTTTTTAGTTTATATAAATCACAAATAATATATTATTATTAATATCTACGAGGCCATGAATTATGTTGAATAAAATTGTCGATATCGTGATGCAAGCAAGCAAAATTATGCTTGATGACCAGTCTTTTCGCGTTGATGAAAAAGATGGAGTGACTAATTTAGTGACCACAAACGATGTCAAAGTCCAAGATTTTTTGCAAGATAAATTAGCAAAATTATTACCAGAATCTTCCTTCTTTTGTGAAGAAGGTAATGTCAAAGATTTAAGTAAAGACTATATCTGGATTATTGATCCAATTGATGGGACCACTAATTACGCTCGACATATTACTGTTTGTGCTATTTCAGTCGCTTTAGAATATCAAGGTGAGATTATCATCGGTGTCGTTTATAACCCTTATCAAAAGACCTTATACACTTCCGAAAAAGGTAAAGGTAGTTATTTAAATGGCCAAAAAATTCATGTTTCAAATAAAAAATTCAATGAATGCGTTGTCTACACCGCTTTTTCCGCTTATGACAAAAAGTATTCAAATAACTGCTTTGAATTTTGTAAGGAATTATTCCCACAAATTAATGATTTAAGAAGAACAGGTTCCGCTGCATTTGAAATATGTTCAATCGGTGCGGGACGTGGAGATATCTTCTTTGAGATGAAATTACAAGTCTGGGATTATGCAGCGGCATCTCTGATAGTCAAAGAGGCTGGTGGATATATCTCTAGTTTAGATATTAATAATCTTCCATTAGATAAACCAAGTTTAGTTGCAGTGGCTAACACTAAAGAAAATTTAAATAAACTCCTCGCTGTAGCGAAGAAATATTTCTAAGAATTTCATATAATGAAAAAGTCGTGATTTTGTTACACGACTTTTTTATGCAAATAAGATTGCGATAACCGCCATTAGTTGTCTATCAGATAACGACCCATCGATTTCATATAAATAAGGGCCGCAAAATTGTTTAATGCGATTACCATCGATCTCGGCAATATATGGGCCACAGAATTGTTTGACTCTTCTTCCGTCAAATTCTAATAGATAGGGACCACAGAATTGCTTGATACGGCTATTGTCAAATTCATAGACATATGGGCCACAGAATTGTTTGACGCGATTACCAGCTATTTCATAGACATAAGGTCCACAAAATCTTTTGATACGGTCTCCATCAATTTCATAAATGTATTGTCCACAAAATCGTTTAATTCTCGTCACTAGATAATTCTCCTTTGTTCCTATGTATTAAATATTTTACACCCACGATGAGATAATGGGTTATTAGAGCTGTTAAGATATAGCAAGTAACGACAATTAAAGTCCAAATAGAACGATGGACATTTTCATAGATGGAGCGGAGAACACCAAAGGTGTGACCATCATAGAAATACATATAATCACAACCTGTCGCACTGTCGAAAGCTAACACTATGAGAGTTAAAATACCAAATAAGGCCAGGCCATATTTAAGGTCATCTTTTTTCACATCATAATAATTAGTGATAACCATAATTAATGGAACAATAAAAATAATCGCATGATATATCAAAGTGTGAAAACCAAAAAAAGAGAATAAGGAAGCGTGCTTACCAGCAAAGCCGACAAATAAAGTGATAAAGCCCATAATCATATTGACTGTCACTAAAAAATTATTCGCTGCCTTTTTTATCATATGGTTTTTAGAAAACATCGCGATTGGGAAAATATACATAAACATCGAACAACTATGTAAAGGTAACATCGTCTCAATATCAAATGGATATGTCTCATCAATAAAGACTCTTATATAGATTACATTCCACTTCAATATTTCTAAAGCGACAATAAATGCCCATAAGGATATGAGGACTATTTTAATAGTTTTTTGACTATTTTTCCTTAATATTAAGGAAACAGTAATGCCCACTAGAACAGTGAAAATAATGAATAGAAAATGTTCTAAAGTAAAGGCCCAAGGACCTGGACGATTAAACCAGTCAGGATTATAAAAGAATTTCATGTCTTATTAAGTATATATCAAAATAATAAAAAGCGTAGCGGTTGCTACGCAATTCAATGGTTTAAAGAATTATTTAGCTTTTTCTTCTACTGCTGGTTGAGCTTCCACTTCTTCTTTCTTTTCTTCCGCTGGTTTTGAAGCAGCATCTTCTCTTTGGCAAATCATAATAATGTTAAGGATTGCACCAACGATGAAGAATGGGTTTTCACCAAGAACACCAAAGACGATACAAACGATATGTGGAGTTTTATCATCTGGGTTACTCTCCATACGTTTGAATTGAACGCTAGTGACGATTAAGGTTACTAAGGCGAGGATGCCAAGCACTAAGAATCTCGCAAATTGATTAAAATAATGAGATGGATCGCCACCTTCTTTGAGGCCCTCAACAATACCTAAGATGAGGAAAAGAGCTGTTAACCCTAAAAATAGAGGAACTAAAATAATAGCAATAATTTTTGCTACCTTATACATGACTTCTGCAGTTTTTTTCATAATTCTTACTTCCTTTCAACATTAATATTCTTATCTTAATATTATTAAAACGCAAGAAAAAACCAGTGCGATACGATAATCACACTGGCGATGAGGAATCAATTATTCCTTATTCACTTCTTTAATTACAGAGGCTAAGGAACCAATTTTTTCTAAATTATTTGGTAAGAAGATTTTAGTGGCTTTACCATCCGCCATTTTGGCGAGGGCTTCATAATAACGGAGTTTTAAAGCTGCTTCATTTGGTTTAGATTCATTAATCATCTTTAAGCCTTCTGCTTCGGCTTCTTTAACCATTTTAATGGAATCAGATTCCGCTTTTTTAATTTGTCTTAATGATTCCGCTTCACCTTCGGCGCGGAGAATCGCCATTTGTTTATCGGCTTCAGCTTTTAAGATAGCAGATTGTTTCTCACCTTCCGCGACGAGAATGGCAGATTGTTTTTGACCTTCAGCGAGTAAGATTTTCTCTCTTTTCTCACGTTCCGCTCTCATTTGTTTTTCCATCGCTTCGCGAATGTCTTTTGGCGGGAGAATGTTTTTCACTTCCACACGATTGACTTTAATACCCCAAGGATCGGTCGCTTCATCTAAGATTTTTCTCATCTTTTCATTGATGATTTCTCGAGAGGTTAAGCATTCATCGAGGGCTAATTCACCGATGATATTTCTTAAGGTTGTCGCGCTTAAGTAATTAATTGCGCTCATTGGGTTTTCCACACCATAGGCATATAATTTAGCGTCAGTAACAACGAAGAACACTACTGTATCAATTTGCATGGTGACGTTATCTTTAGTAATAACGCTTTGTGGTTCGAAGTCTTTAACTTGTTCTTTCATTGAGACTCTTAGAGCGATTCTATCAAAGAATGGGAGTAACATGTGGATACCAACACCCCATGTTGTGCGATAGGCACCAAGTCTTTCAACGATGACTTTTTCGGTTTGTTTGACGATTTTAATGTTGCAGATCAAGATAATTAAGAGAACGAATACTACAACAGAGACGATAATAATGAATGGTAACATTTTATTTTTCCTCGACTTTCTTGACGGTTAATTTATTGCCATTGACCGCCACAACTTCAATAATATCATTTTCAATGATTTTGTCATCTTTATTAACTGGGATAGCAGTCCAACTAACATCACCAATTTTCACTGCGCCAGGCTTGAAGAGAGTGATATCTTCAATCACATATCCTCTTTTACCAACATAGCTATCAACATTAGTGCGGTAATTGTTTCTTTTCATATATTTCCTTAATATTGGTCTTAAGGCGAATAATGTCGCTAAAGCGATGACTACAAAGACAATTACCTCAATCCACCAGGAAATCCCGGGAATAAAGGAGATGATAAGGGCCACTAAGGCGCCGAATGAGAACCAAATAGAGACTAATGCTGGACCCATTGCTTCAATAACTAGCATGATGACAAACAGAGCTAGCCAGACAATCCACATATAAGATTCCATAACTATTTTTGTCCTCCTTTCGTATTAATGATTAAGATATTTTCAATACTATCCCATTTTGTTTCAAATTGGATAGGTGTTTTGCCAAGAGCGAGCCCGAGTTCTTCTGCGATTTGTTTTAATAACAATGTCGATGAGATTCTCGCAAAACTCTTATGCGTTTCTAAATTGAGCAAGCAACATTCATCTAAGACACCAGATTCCACGACGTCTTTTGTTAATGGTTTGATGATGACATTTTTATCTTCATCCATCCCCACTTGTACTTTGTAGGCAAAGTCTAGTGGATACATCGCTGTGGTGTTTAAGGTAATGTTATTGGAGTATAAAGAGGCGACACCATTTCTCTCTTTAACATTAAACCATTTAATCATAGTTTTATCTCCTTTCACCATAATAATACATAAAAATACATAACAACACAATAGAAATCGAAAAAAACGTATTTCAATATTAAATATTAAATAATTATTAAGGATTTATATAATAAAACACACCTACAACAATGTATAAGTGTGTATTATTTCTTGAATTATTATTAATTTTGTTACAAAACCTTGATGTTAATGTCACCAGTTGATGTTTCAATAGAGCAAGTTCCATGTCCTTCTATCGAAGCTGGAATAGATATTTTTCCAGTGCTTGATTTAGCAGTGAAAATCTTGCCAGTCAGTAAAGTCCCTTTGATATCTCCTGTTGAAGCTTTTAAGGTAATCACATTCGCATCACATCTATCAATTTCGATATCTCCGGTGGAGGATTTAAGGTCAATATCTTGAGAGGCAATAACATTTTTTAAAGACATATCGCCAGTTGATGTTTTTGCTTTTACGTTTTTTGCATTAATATCAATGAGTTCAATATGACCAGTAGATCCACCAGTTGAATAATTGATTTCAACATCGTTTTCCACATTAAATTTTTCAAGTTTTATGTCTCCTGTGGAAGCACTCATAGTGACACTTTTGGGATTAATACCATATAAATAGGCATCGCCTGTTGAAACTTTAATGTTAATAGAATCCAAAACATTAGCTTTAACATTAATGTTACCAGTGCTTTGATTTATGGTGAGATTATTAAATGTGTAATTGTCTGGAATTAATACATTGCCAGTCGAATTTTTAATATCTAAATTCGCGTATGAACCCGCTGGTAAATAGATGGTAGTCTTTAAATTAAATGGAATAAAATTAAAGACGCGTTCATACCATTTACGATCATCTCGTTGAGTAATATTTAAAGTATTTTCACTAACGGAGACTTCGTGATGAATCTTTTTACTTTCTTTAATCACCACTTTCTTTTCTGTTCCTTCAGAAACTTTAAATTCAATATCAGAGATATCAACATCAAATTTGAAGTTTGCGAAATCTTGGTCGCTTAAATCATATTCTTCGTTAACAATTTCAAACTTGTTAGCCTTTGTAAGACCAATCGCGAAGATAGTTCCTCCTGCCACCAAAAGAGCGGAACCAGTAATAATAGCCACTAAAATAATCGGTTTCATAAATAATTATTCTCCCTTCTTCATAAATGGGGCTTTTAATTATTTTACAACCTTTAAAGGTTATAAAACAAGAAAGGGAGATTGTGAATATTTGATTTTTCAAAAGACAATTGTATCTAAATTCTTAACCCGTAGATTAGTAAACTTTTTGGCTTTTTTTCACCTTTTGTTGGCATGTTATACCCCTATAACAGGCGAAAGAAAAGCATCTCGACAAAGAGACGCCTTAATATATGGTTACAATTACATTTCTCGGTTTTTTGATGATTTAATTTTCTTTAAATTTAAATACAAAATTAGAGTAGAGGCGATTGCCGTTAATATTTCCGCTATAGGGAATGCCCACCACACAATGTTCACGGCATAATTTGAACGGATCAAAAGTAAAGCAAATGGCACCAGGAAGATAATCAGCCTAAGCAAAGAAATCAAGAGAGGTTCAAATGATTTCCGATATGCCTGCAGTATTCCTTGTATCGCCAGAGAAAAGCCCATAAACACATAGCTGATCGATGCGATTCTTATGGATGTTTGGCACAAAGAGATGATTTGTTCCTTGTTCTCCCCTGTGGTGGTTAGACCAAACAAATTGGATATTGGCTTGGTTAAAGACTCAAACAATATGGTAACAGTCAAAGCAACTATAACCGTGTCGATGATACCCCATGTCATGCATTCCTTTATTCTTTTCGAATCTCCTAAGCCGATATTAAATGAAAGCAAAGAAATGATTGTGTTGCTCAGTCCAAAGCAGGAAAATAACGCAATTTGCTGAATCTTATAATAAATCCCATAGGTGCCAATAATCAAATCCGCTTGAGGATTCAAAGAAAAGACCCTGATCATTACGAACATATTGATTGATAGCAAACCCTGCATCAGCATTGCCGCCCACCCCACCTTGTATATTTGCAAAATAACGGAAGCATTTGGAATGATGTCTTTAAGATTGTGTTTATTTAAGAAATAATGAAAACATATGGCTGTAGCTAATGAAGCAATCTGCCCAATTACTGTAGCATAAGCAGCACCTGCAACACCCATTTTTAGCGGATAGATGAAAACATAATCCAAAACGATATTGATGGCGGCGCCAACAACCTGAGCGACCGTCGAATGTACAGTCTTCCCCGTAGCCTGTAGGAATCTCTCGAACACGCTGAAACCAATCGCTCCAAAAGAAAATATAGTGACGATTTTTAGATACTCGCTGCCTAACCGGATTATTTCCGCATCATCGGTTTGAATGGATAAGAACCACTTTGAACCGAATAATCCGAAAACCAAAAAAATGATATATAAAACAAAGCCCAAGAAAATTCCGTTGCCTAATGTCAAACCGCTTTTCTTTTGGTCATTTTCCCCTAACGCTCTCGAAAGTAA
>CAJOLV010000012.1 GCA_905235515.1 uncultured Bacilli bacterium
TTCAAATTAAAATCCGGAATCACCATAGAAACCGGACTTTATTCTAAGAATTTTGGCTTTTTGATATAAAACGGAATTTACTTTAAGAATTTACGAATTTTTTTAATATTTTCACCGATATTTTATTAACTTGTTAATAGATAGTTATTTGCTATAAAAAAATAATCCAGAATTTGAGTTTCTGGACTATTTAATGATTATTTTAGAGAATTTCTTCATCATCTTCTGAGATGAATTTTACTTCAACATTATTTAACGCTTCTTGAATTAATGATTCGTAATCGAATTTCTTTTCAAATTCAATAACCTCATCTAGGTGTGGCATTGTCTTAGGGGCGAGAGGTGTAAAGATTGTACAACAATCTTCATATGGTCTAATTGATATTTCATATGTGTCAATCTTTTCACTGATTTTAATAATGTCGAGTTTATCCATTGTTGCGCACGGACGAATAACAGGCATATTTGTGACAGCATTAATGACGTTCATACTGGCGAGAGTTTGAGACGCAACTTGCCCCACTGATTCTCCGGTTGAAATAACTGGGCATTTTCTTCGATGAGCAAGGCGATCCGCTAAACGGAACATCATTCTTCTCATTAATGTGATGCAATAACTTTCATCAACATTATCATAGATTGCTTCTTGAATCTTGGTGAATGGAATAATATGCAATCTAATTCTAGGCTGATAGCGATTCAATTTGTGTAATAAGTCTTCTAATTTATAGATAACGCCTTGTTGAGTGTATGGAGGGGAGGCAAAGTGGATACATTCCACCATGACGCCTCTTTTCATTAATAGATACGCTGCAACAGGAGAATCAATACCACCTGATAACATATGCATAGATTTACCACCTACACCCAATGGATATCCTCCTGCGCCTTCATATGTACTAGAGAAGATATAACAGGCTTCTTGTCTCATATCTACTGAAAGTAGAATGTCGGGATTATGGACATCCACTGTTAAATTATCTGTATTTCTTAAGATGTGGCCAGCGATAATTCTTGTCATTTCCTCAGAATGGATTGAATATTGCTTATCACTTCTTTTCACTTTGACTTTAAAAGTCTTACCTTTTTCTTGTTTAATGAGTTCTAATGCAGATGCTTTAACATCATCTATTTCTTTTGAACATTTATAAACAAGAGATAAGGCATGAATACCACTGACATCTTGTAGTCTAGTTAAAATAGGTAAATAATCTTCACCATTTAATTGAACATAAATATGGTCTCTTCGAATATCAATACCAACATTGTTAAAATCTTTTAAGGCGTTTTTAATATTGTTTCCGAGAGTTTTAATAAAATCTATTTTGTTTTTCCCTTTAGTGGATAGCTCACCAAAGCGAACCATAATGTAATCATAATTAATCATTGTTTGATGCCTCTGATAAGTTTATCTAATTCATTGATAAAGATCTTTGCCTCTTCAATAGTGTTATTCTCATCAAGAGAAACTCGCACAGTATTGTGGGATAAATATTCACCTTTATTCATCGACTCTACAACATGACTATATGCTTCCTTACGGGAATGGCAAGCTGAGATAGATGAGACCATGATGTTTTTATTGGATAATCCCTCCACGACCACACTAGCTTTTTTGGTCTTTAAAGAGAAGTTAATAATATATGGGTTATCCTTCGTAGAATTAATCTCGTATAGGTCAGGATTAGATTCCAAATAATCGTAAATTTTAAAGGAAATCGCCGTAATTTTCGTTTTATTTTGTGAAATTTTACTATTTGCGATAGTTAACGCCTTAGCAAGAGATACCGCTCCGGCAACATCGTTAGTGCCACTTCTAATTCCATCTTCTTGGCCACCACCAGAATTAAGTGAAAGAACCTCTAATTTCTTTCTTTTAATTAGGGCTCCTGTACCCTTTAATCCATGGATTTTATGGCCAGAGAAACTGATGAAATCAACATCAGCGTAATTTAGGTTAAACTTGCCAATGGCTTGAGTGGCATCTACATGGAAGGCAATCTTTGGATATGATTTTAAAAATTTAGCGATTTCTTCAATGTTATTGATGACGCCAATTTCATTATTGATTGCCATCACGCTGACTAATATTGTTTTGTCTGTGATTGCGTTTACCAAATCTTCAATTTGAATTTCACCATGTTGATCCACTGGTAAATAGGTAACTACAAAACCAAATTCTTTTTCTAATTGTCTAACTGTTTTTAAAACAGAGGCGTGTTCTATCGCGGTGGTAATAATGTGGTTACCTCTATTTTTATATTTCAAGGCATAGCCTTTAATAGCGATATTATTTGCTTCAGTTGCTCCACTAGTGAAAATGACTTGGTGTGTATTAGAAAGATTAAGAGTTGATAAAATCAATTCCCTACTTTTATTTAATAATCTATTGGCCTTTTGTCCCTCAAAATGAATACTGCTGGCATTAGCAAACGTTGTTTCACAAACTTTGGTGTATGCTAATAAAACTTCAGGATTAACTTTTGTGGTAGAGGCGTTGTCGAAATAGATAATATTATCTATCGGCATAGGAGTTCTCCTCTACATGGGTATGTTTAAATAACTCGCTTGCATCATGATAGACTTTGACAAAATCACCATTATAGAATTGGCTTTCTAAAATATTTAAGCGTTTATGTAAGTCCATTTGATGTTCTCTGTCTCTATTAGCAAAAACAATTGCGCTTTCCGCTAATTGAGCTTCTCTTAAACCGTTTTCAACATCAGAGAAAAAGACATTTGCACCATTCTTAAGTTGTTCAACCATTTGATTAATGGCTTCAACATCGATTGGTTTAACCTTTAAAGCACAATCGATATCGTTTAATAACGAATAACAGTTCTCAATTTCTTCAGTATATTTCTTAGCGTATTCTTCAATACCTAAGTTTCTTAAGCTGGCTTCAATTTGTTTGCAATGGTAATAATAGACAAACACCAAAGTGTAAGCTTCTTCACTAGATGTTTTTAATCCATCAATATAAGCCTTAAAATCATTCATCGCAGCGTAAGCGGTATCATAATCTTGTTGCAATTCATCTAATTTAGCTTTCAAAACACTATAAGGTTGCGGTGTTCCTGAATTAACAAAACTATCTAATGAGCGCTTACTTCCACCCATTTTATTAATGTATTCATTAAGTTTAACAATGTTATCTTCATGTTCTTCACTGACAACATAGATATTTCTGATTTCTGGTAAAATAGCGCATATCCTCACATATTGTTTTTCAAGAACAATAGCCTTGGAATATAAGTCATCGCTTCTATTAGAGAAATCGTTTTTATCTTCTAATTCGGTTTCTAAATTATGTCTGGTACTTTCAATTTCTTCTTGGATAATATCAACCTTTTCTTTAACGCCACCGATTTGTAAAGAAACAAGTTTCTTTTTAATGGATTTCAAACTTGCATTCCACTTTTCAACTTTGGCGCGGAAATTCAAATTAAATAGAGGGATACCTCTTTTTTCCACTTCGTTAAATTCAGTAGAAAGTTGATTAATCTTTTCTGGAACAATCTTAGTGACAAGAATACATAATGTGGGTAAAGTCGCAAGAGCGTCATCTAAAGCAGACACGACTTGATGTACGACAGGTATAATCGCTTGCGCTTCTTCGTATTCGCCACCTTCAATATGAACTTCAAAATTTGAGAAGGATTCATCGAGTTTATCAAAAACACGAGTAAATGAAACAGAGACTAATTCAAGATCTGATGAGTTAGCATAAAATAATTGTTTTACGCGACGATAATTCTCTTTTAGTTGAAGAATTGTGTGTTTAGCCTCTTCTTCTGGTTTAATAATTTCAAATAATTCAGAATCTAATCGGTTAACATTTTCTTCAAAAGCCGCAATAGCTTTTTTGGTGTCTGCTAAAACGACTTTGATATTTTTATATTGGTTATTAGCAACAAGGGCTTTAAGTTGCTTAATCATAGATTCAGCAAATTTATCATCGCCATCAAACACTTCTTTAAATCTACGAGAATACAAATTATATTTTTCGACAAATAAAAGGTTGGTACGTGAAATGATTTCTAAACGATGAATATATTGAGAGTCTTGGCCAATTAACAAAGCATCGAGATAAGAATATTTTCTTTCTAAATCTCTAAGTTGCTTTTTATATGAGTTTCTAGAAAAAACAAAATGATATAGTAAGAAGCCTGCTAGGCCTAGTAACAATACCGCAAGAACAGAAATTACTGTAATACCCGCAGCCTTTAACGCAATAACTTTCATATTAATACCTCTATTCCACCGAATATAGAAAATTACATAAAATGTACTTCGTAATATAGATTACCAATATTAAATTAGGAATTCTATTAATAATGACGAAAAAATTAATTTTTAATAAAATAATTTTCTCCCATTTATTTATATCAATGTTCAAAAATAAGAACAAAACTATTTGAATTATAGGTTATTTGGTATGGCTGAAAAAAGCAGATTTTTAATCTGCGTTTCCTTCAATATTTTTTAGTTTTCTTTTTGGTAAAATTAATAATTTCGATGTGGTTTTTTGATAGATTTTGTAATCTTCCCTGCGTTTTATCTGTCTTTTTTCCATCATTGGTATAGATATGAAATAGAATAATAAGAGCATTAAAATACAACCTGGGTAGATATACCATATTGTAGGATATTGTATGATTGCTGGAATAGCTAAACCAAACCAGATAACAATCTCACCTAAATAATTTGGATGTCTAGAGTAGTTCCAAAGACCTTTTTGACAAGTTATTAACTCTTTTGTGTTTCTTCTAAATTCATGTAGTTGATGGTCAGAAATAATCTCTAATAACGCTCCTAAGAACACCATTACTGCACCAATAATTGAGAAATAATTTGAGCCATTTTCAATTAATACTAAGAATGGTAATAATCCCACAAATACAATTAATGTTGGCATCATTTGTAAACCAAAGAAATTAATTATTTCAAAAACAAAACGATTATTATCACGATATTTTGTATATCTCCAGTCTTCCCAACCAAGATTATCAAACGTGGAAATCCAGTTAATAGTTAATCTCCATGACCACCAGGTGAACGCTACGGCTAATATGATGATTGGGACAGTGAATCTTTCATACCACACCATTGCTATTATGATTAATACCCAGGGAACAAAAGACCAATACGGATCATACACACTCGTATTTTTAAATACTACAGACGCTAGGTACACGATGAATGTAGCAAAGACATCCATGATAAGTAGTTTTAAAATTGGAGCTAAATCATTAAAAATAAAGTAAATAAAAAAATACCCGCCACCGAGAGCGACTACATATATAAACGCAACAACTAATAACGAGAGAAATTTTTGACCTTTCATAAATTAGATATATTCTACCATTTTTTGATAACAGTTAAATGCTTAAATATTTATTTAAAAAAGTGTTGACTCGTAATAGTGATTTCCTGTAAGATACTTACTGCATGTAATGCAGCATGTGAATACGTCTTGTCAGATGTCCCGAAATACAAAGTAGCCTAAGCTCAATGGTGAAACGGGCACACCCGAAGGCAGGGATTCACACCTATTCATTATTTTGCGAAAAATAAAGAAAAGGAGGAGTTATATCAATGAGATATACTGGATCAAGTTGGAAACAAAGCCGTCGTCTTGGTTTTTCCACTCTCGAAACTGGTAAGGAACTTTCAAAACGTCCTTATGGCCCAGGTCAACATGGTAACACCCGTAGAAAGAAATTATCTGAATACGGCAAACAATTGACAGAGAAACAAAAATTAAGACAAATGTATGGTGTCAATGAAAGACAATTCCGTAGATTATTTATGCTTGCTCTCAAGAGCAACGAAGTCACAGGTGTTGCCTTTATGAAATTACTCGAAAGCCGTCTTGATAACTTAGTGTTCCGTATGGGCTTCGCTCGCACTCGTAGAGGTGCAAGACAATTAGTCTGCCACGGCCACATTGAAGTTAACGGTAAGAAAGTTGACGTCGCATCATACCTCTGTAAAGTCGGTGATGTTATCGCGGTTAGAGAAAACAGCAAAGATTTGAAAGTCATCAAAGAATCTCTTGAAAGCGTCGCTACCAAATATGCTTGGGTTGAAGTTGATGCCGAAAAGAAATGCGGTAAATACATTCGCGAAGTCGAACGTAAAGAATTACCACAAGATATCACTGAGTCTCAAATCGTTGAATTCTACAACAGAAAGCTCTAATCATTGCATACAAAAACCAGGATTTGATTCCTGGTTTTTTGTTACCTTTTTTATTGATAAATAGGATATGGAACTTTTTGTAATCTATCACTTGGATAGTTTGCTCTACCCTCTTTTGCCTCTGGCTTATCATCTAACATGACGAGGTCGCCGGTGAAGCCACAGGTCATGTTATTAACAAAATAGGTACCAACGCCATACATATCCACTGGAACATTTAATTTTTTCCATTCCATAATCTTTTCAGCGCTAAAGGAAGATGAGACAGTGATTTTAACATAGTTAAATCCTTCTTTATCTAATGCTTCTCTAAGGGCAAAGATCAATTCTTTGCAAACACCATGAGGATCAAATCCACTAGTGTCCTTATCATCAAAATAATGATCGATTAATACTTTAGATGTATCAACACGAACACCATTGAGTCTAGTTCCCAAATGTCTTGCTAATTTCAAACTATCTTCCACGACATTATTATGGTAGTCAATTAAGGCTGTGACTTTTTCATCTGGGAATGTCGCAACATATAAATCGGCGGCTTTTAAGACGTCACCACCACAGACTTGGATTAAAGCGTGAGGCATTGTTCCCATGCCTTTACCACCATACCAATATCCTTGGGCATCGGTGCTAACCTTTTTAATTCCACCGACATATGTGGCGTAACCATCACCAATTTGAGTGTGATAGTCATCTTGACGATCCGCCATGGAGAAGATTGGAGTATCACCAATCACTTTCATAACGCAATACACATTAGTGCAAACACTAGTTCTTCTAGTTAAGATTCCATCAATAACGGATTCTAAGAATCCGAAGTTTTCATATTTTCCTGTTACTTTTAATACTGGTTCATTGGCTTGAATGATATCACCATCATTTAAAGCTTCGATTTCTAATTCTTCTGGATGAATGGCGAAAGTGTGAATTAAAGCGATTGCTTCATCAATACCGCATAATTTAGAATCATCTCTTCTTTGGAACCATTGCATTGTGACAATGTGGTTTGGAACATGTTCTCTTACAATCTTATTTGATTTTAAGAAATAGTTAGCGGAATAAAACCCTTCTCCTAATTCCTTTTCAAATTTAAATGTTTTGTTGGTAAGACGAGATATCTTTCCTGCTTCTTTTAATTTAATTTCTAATTCTTCCATTATCTTTTTTCCTCCAAATAAAAGAAATCACTACCAACATCGGCTTGTTGCTCTATGATAATTGCTTTATTTAAATCACTGATTGATAAATCTTTTTCACTAATGAAATAAGCATCTATTTTTTGTCCTTCTAAGTCGTAATTTAAGAAATAACGCTTTTCATCTAAGCTAGTTCCTTCTTCTATCACCACTACTTTTTTATTAACGCTTATTTCTTCGTCAGTGTAGGCGTGGACAATTCGGTCTTTTAAATCAATTTCATATAAAAAACCTGTTAAATATGGGGTTTTTGCAATGATTTTGCCAATTACAAAGCCACTATTCTTTTTATACGCCAATGTCTCTAAACCAGCATTTATTAATATGGAATTAATCACATCGATAAGGATTTTACTCGGTAAATAAATATATCCATCCATCCAAATCTTTGTGTATCTTGAGATATTATGAATCATATAGACAATGGCTTTACCATCGCGATATAAGACTTCGACATCATTAAAAAATCTAGTCTCATCTTTAATCTTATAGTCACGTCTAAGATGGATATAGAGACTATCCTTATAAACATTATTAGAAAAATATAGTAAGTAATCTTGAATCATTTTCTCACTACTACACGATGAATCGCGATTCCTTGTTCTCTAAATGATTTTTCATATTCTGTTTCAGCGTCAAAATTATCTCTTTCAGTATAATCATCTGTAATAGATTCTAAAATAAATTTTGATCCTTCCAAAGTTTCTTTGGTGAACATAAATAAATCAACGTTATCGGTTTTAATAATTAATTTGCCACCTTTTTTCAATATACGATAATAATTTTCTAAATATGATGGGGCAGATAGTCTTCTTTTAGCGTGCCTTTTCTTCGGCCATGGGTCAGAGAAATTTAAAAAGATATTATCGACTGTTTCATCTTTTAACTTTAATAAGACAATATCGGCGTTATCGTAAACCAATTTAGCGTTTTTGATATCTTCTGCTTCCACTAATTTTTTCGCGGTAATTCCAGCGCAAGTGGTATTTCTTTCAACACCAATAAAGTATTGTTTTGGAAATTTTCTTGCCATATCAATAAGAAATTGACCTTTACCAGAACCAATTTCTAAATTAAAGCTTAAAGAATCGAGATTGTCTGGTTTTAATAAGACTTCTTGATGTTCTTGTAAATATGGAACTGTCCAAGCTTTAAATTTAGTTCTCATTTAAGTTTATTTCCTAATTCTTCTATCGCACGAGCATAAATCGCCATTGATTTAATGAGATTTGATTTTTCTACTTGCTCGCCTGGTGCATGCATTTTGCTATTCCAGCCTGGTAATTCCATGCCAAAAGCGACGACATTTTTTGTTTCTTTGGCGTATGTTCCACCGCCAGAAGTCAATGGTTGAGATTTATAATCGCCAGTTTCTTCTTGATAAGCATGCATTAATGTTGAAATTAAAACTGAATCTCTGGGGAAATAGAGTAATGGAGATGTTCCAACCAATTCAATATCCATAGGAGCAGCATTTTTCTTAAATGCATCAATCATATCTTTTTCAGTCACTGTGTTGATGTAACGGAAGTTAATTGAAATATATAATTCTCCATTATGTAGTTTAACTAAACCAACGCATAATGAGTTATCAAACATCTCATCATTATGAGCGTTCGCCTTTACTCCTTCACCTCTTGGTTCGCTAAAGCAACGATGGGCAAAGAGAAGCTCTTCATTTTTATAGAATTGGCCTAATTTTTCTAAGGCGATTAAGCCAGCATTGATGCCGAGCCATGGCACAGATCCGTGAGCGGATTGGCCCAAGAAGGAAACAATATATCTATCATCTAATTCTTTTAATTCATATTTAATGTTTTCTTGTTTCAGGAATTTTATAAAGCCCTCATCTTTAATCATTTCCACATCACATTTTTCAATAACAGCGTTATGAGCAACACCGCCATCGATAGAAAACACTTGTGGTAAATTAACCTTTCTTGTGGCTTTAAAACCGATGATGCCTTTTTCTCCATATGTTAAAGGATAAGCACTATCTGGAGAGAAGCCTAAATCTGGTTGATATTTCTTTAATTCTTCAAAATAATGGAACATTCCTAATGAACCACTTTCTTCGTTACCACCAACAAGGAATCTAACATGATATCCATTGATTAAGTTATTGTCTCTTAATGCTTTCATACCATAGTAACAAGAAAGTAATGGTCCTTTATCATCAGCGACACCACGACCATATAAGACACCATTTTTTTCTACGACTTCAAATGGATCTTGGTCCCAACCTGAACCTTCTGGAACAACATCAGCGTGTGCCATAATTGTGACGTTCTTTTTACTCTCGTCACCAGCGATAATCTCCACGATCATATTGTCATAATTTGTCACTTTAAAGCCATCTGCCTCTGCTAATTGAGCGATAAATTTTAAAGCGTTGGTAACTTCAACACCAAAAGGATTTTTGTCATCTTTAGTTTTGTCACTATAAACTGATGGAATAGCAACAAATTTACTTAAGTTTTCAAAAAGTGGTTTTTCATATGACTTAGTTAAGTCATCATAATACGAGGTTTTTTTCATAATTCTTGTCCTTCAACTTTCTTTTCAATATATCTATAACTAGTGAATATAGCTGGAGCAATCGCAGCATTTAAGCCAAATTCAATAAAGAAATTCCAACCAATCCAAATAACAAATAACATATAAGGGATTGATATATCAGTGCCCTCCACACTACCGACAAGGATTGATCTAAACACTGTCAATCCCGCAACAGCGAATAAGCCGGTATTAATAAGAGGAACGGATAATGAAGCTAAAACAATACCAATCTTATAATTCTTTTCTTGTAACAATTTGTAGATGACTCCAGCAATGAAACCAGCAAGACCAGTTTTGCTCAAGCAAACAATGATTGTTCCTGCTGGATTAACAGCGAAAAAGACACTAATTGTTGATGGGGCTAATAACACCATTGCCCCACAAACTAAGCCGAGGAATAATCCTGCTAATGGACCAAATAGCATCGCACCAACCGCAATTGGAAAAAGGGCTAATGTAATAGAGACAGGTCCAAATTGCACGTAATTTGATAAGAGTTGTAAAGCAACCACCATTGCTGTTAACATGCCTAATCCAGCAATAGTTCTAGTGGTGAAAAAGTGTTTCATAACTTAACCTCGTTTCTCTTAATTAATTGATTTAATCCATCAAGGTTTAAATCTTCGTCATAGATGAAACTATCACCTATAATATCTTTAAGATAAACGGCACCACCACCGGTTAAAATATGTTTACATTGATATCCGAGAGCCTCCTCATAACGATCAATTAGACCATTAATCATATCAATATGACCAAATACGATTCCAGCATTCATCGCTTCAATAGTGTTTTTCGCCATAATTGATTTAGGAGCCTCTAAGGAAACTTCTGGTAATAAAGCCGCTTTATTCATTAAACTATTCGCGCTTAATGATAATCCTGGCATAATTACACAACTTGCGAATGCTCCATTTTTATCAAGCAATAAAATCTTACTTGCAGTGCCTAAATCTGCAATTAATGTAGGATAGCCATACTTTTCTTTTGCGCCTACTAAGTCAGCGATTAAATCGTTACCGACTTCGTTTGGGTTATCAATCTTCAAAGCTAATCCTGTTTTAATACCAGGACCAATGATGAATAATTGTCCATTTTGCACTCTTGTTAAAGCTGTTTTAAAAGGACGGTTGAGAGATGGAACAACTGAAGAATAAATGACATTATCAATTTCTTCTTTGTTAATTCCTAGTGAAGAGAATGTGCGCTCTAATAAAACGACATATTCATCTTCTGTTCTTTGGGCATCTGTATTGTGCACCATTTTACGATAGAGTTTATCTTTCTGATAAAATCCTATCGCTATTGTCGTATTACCGACATCAATACAAACATTCATTTTTTTCGCCTCCACTGCAATCCACTAAGGGTATCGCGTCTTTGCTAAATGTTTTAAATTGCTACGATATTTATGATTTTGTTTTTCACAACAATAATCTTTTTAATTTCTTTACCTTCAATGTTTCTAACAACACCTTCTTGAGATAAAGCAATTTTCTTTAATTCCTCTTCTTCTAAATCGAGTGGAACTTCAATTGTCGCTCTTGGTTTTCCATTAACTGAAACCGCCATCTTAACAGCATTAGCCACTAATTTAGATTCATCATATGTTGGCCAATTCTCATAAGCGATTGTGTCCTTATGTCCTAATATTGACCACATTTCCTCACATAAGTGAGGGCAAATACAAGATAATAGTTTGACAAATCCTTCCGCGCAATCACGTGGGAGTTTATTGACTTTATAAACTTCATTTATGAATACCATCATTTGCGCAATCGCGGTGTTAAATGCCAACGCATTATAATCATCTGTGACTTTTTTCACAGTTTGATGGTAGATGAATTCGAGTTCTTTAACGGGTTCATCAACAATGACATTAGATTCAACAATGATGCGATAAACTCTATCTAACCACCTACGAGCACCTTCCACCCCTTGTTCAGACCATGGCTTGTTAGCTTCAAGAGGTCCCATGAACATTTCATATAAACGAAGTGTATCAGCGCCAAATTGTTCAGCAATATCGCTTGGGTTAACAACAAACTCTGGATATCTTTTACCCATTTTGATGCCGTTCGCACCAAGAATCATACCTTGATGGACAAGTTTCTTAAATGGTTCATCAACGGAGATTAAACCTTTTTGATAAAGGTATTTAGTCCAAATGCGAGAGTAGATTAAATGACCTACAGCGTGTTCTGGTCCACCAATGTATAAATCAACTGGGAGCCAATGGTCCGCTAAGCGTTTATCGCAAAATTCCTTGTCGTTTTGCGGATCAAGATAACGAATAAAGTACCAGGAACTTCCTGCACTACCAGGCATTGTAGATGTTTCTCTTTTACCTACAACACCATTATGGTTATAGTTAATCCATTCTTTGGCGTTCTCTAATGGGGCTTTGCCGTTGTGGCCTTTATAATCATCTAATTCAGGAAGAATTAATGGTAGTTCATCATCTGGTAAAGCATAGACAGAACCATCATTTAAATGAACGACCGGAACTGGTTCACCCCAATATCTTTGACGAGCAAAAATCCATTCTCTAAATTTGTAATTAACTTTGGCTTCTCCAATGCCTTTTTCTTTTAAAAACTCAATCATTTTATTGATTGCATCTTCTTTATTTAAGCCATTTAAGAATCCTGAATTAATATGTAATCCATCATCTTCATAAGCTTCTTTAGAAATATCTCCGCCTTCTAAAACTTGGATAATATCAATGCCAAATTTCTTCGCAAAGGCATAGTCTCTGCTATCATGAGCAGGAACCGCCATAATGGCGCCTGTGCCATAACTGGCTAAGACATAATCAGAGATATAGATAGGAATCTTTTTATTATTAATTGGGTTAATCGCATAAGCACCAGTAAAAACACCAGTCTTTTCTTTATTTAAAGAAGTTCTTTCTAATTCAGATTTACTTGCCGCTTCTTTAATATAAGCTTCCACTAATGGAGCTTGTTCTTTTGACATAATCTTTTTTACAAGATCATGTTCTGGCGATAAAACACAATATGTCACGCCAAATAAAGTGTCCGCTCTTGTAGTGAATACTGTGAATTTCTCATTTTGATCAGCAACATTAAAATCAATTAAGGCACCAGTTGATTTACCAATCCAGTTGCGTTGAATCTCTTTTGTGGATTCTGGCCAATCAATTCTTTCTAAACCTTCGAGTAATTGTTCGGCAAATCTCGGCTGATCAATAACCCATTGCTTTAAATTTTTACGGATAACTGGATAGCCGCCTCTTTCAGACTTACCATCCACTATTTCATCGTTTGATAAAACTGTGCCCAATTCTTCGCACCAGTTGACTGGCATATCAGCGTATCTAGCGTAGCCATCAAGGAATAGCCCTTTAAAAATCCATTGGGTCCATTTATAAAAATTGGGATCGGATGTCGCAATAACTTTGCTCCAATCGTAATCAAATCCTAATTCTTTTAATTGATGTTCAAAAAAACTAATATTTTTTGCAGTAAAACCTTCTGGGTGATTACCGGTTTGAATTGCATATTGTTCAGCAGGTAAACCAAAAGAATCGTATCCCATTGGGTGAAGGACATTATATCCTTGCATCCTCTTCATACGAGAGACGATATCTGTCGCAGTGTAACCCTCTGGGTGACCAACGTGTAATCCAACACCAGATGGATATGGAAACATATCTAAAGCATAAAATTTTGGCTTGGAAAAATCCCAAACATCGGTTTTAAATGTTTGATTTTCTTCCCAATATTTCTGCCACTTCTTGTCGATAATCTTGTGGTCATATCCCATAATAGGTACCTCCTACTACTTCAAAATAAACTTATAGAGGGAAAGATATTCTTTCGCACTCTTACTCCAAGAATTATCCACTTTCATAGCGTTTTTTACAAGTTGTTTTCGCACAGGAAGGTTATCGTATGTATCGTACGATAACATCACAACATCACGGAAAGCTTCATAATTATAGTTGGTAAAACCAAAACCATTAGCCTTTTCGACATTAGTGCCATCATAACCAATAACTGTATCTTTTAAGCCACCAGTAAATCTAACAATTGGCAATGTGCCATATCTTTGCGCAATCATTTGGCCTAATCCACATGGTTCAAATAAAGATGGCATAAAGAAATAGTCACTAGAGGCATAGATTTGATGAGCGAGATCATCATTATAACCAATATAGACAGCGATATTATTTGGATATTTCGCTCTTAAGCGTTCCATTTCTTGTTCGTAACGATATTCGCCTGAACCAAGCATAACGATATTGCATCCTTTTGCGGCTAATTCATCAACGATTGGAAAAACAATATCCATGCCTTTTTGCCAAGTAACACGTGAAACAAACGAATAAAGTGGGCCACCGTAATCTTTGATACCAAGTTTTTTAAATAGTTCCCATTTATTCAAAGTTTTTGTTCTAAAGAAATTCACTGCGGAATAAGGGAATTGAATGTGATTATCGTGTAATGGATTAAATTCGACATAGTCAATACCATTTAAAATACCGATAAAATCATGTTCTCTTAAGGCTAAAACAGAATCTAATCCCATACTACCTTCTGAAGTTAATAATTCATAACGATGATTTGGTGAAACGGTCGTAATTTTATCCGCATAGATTATCGCGGTTTTTAAAGACGAGACTCCGCCATTCCATCTCACTTTACCTTCTTCATACAAAGTATGTGGTAAATTATAGAGATTATAAATATCATCTTCTCCCATCATTCCTTGGAAAGCTGGATTATGGATCGATAAGACAATACTTGTTTTAGCAAATACATCTTTCCATTCTTTATCTTCACGCATTAAACAAGCTAGCATGCCTGGATGCCAGTCATGAATATGGACGATGTCTGGCATAGAGTCTAGGCGTGTCATAAATAGTTCTGTCGCTAAAGTATAGAAAGCAAATCTTTCCATATCATCGCCATAGCCATAGACACCATCACGATGGAAATAATAGCCATTATCAATTAAATAATAATTGATACCATCAACTTCTATAGCGTATATGTCAGCATAATTGACTCTCCACGCCATATGGACAGCAAAAGAATCAACCTTCTTAAGTTGTTTATGATATTTATCACTCACTCTTTTATATAAAGGCATGACAACACTGACTTCGTGTCCCATTGCCACTAGTTCTTTACTTAATGAATATACAACGTCAGCGAGGCCCCCGGTTTTGATGAGAGGGTTGCTTTCGCTGGCAACCATCATGATTTTCATTAAACTCTTTCTCCTCTTTCGATGTATAAAATATCTTCTTTTTCGCTGCCGATACGTTTTAATTCCACAAGTTGTGAATGTTTATCGGCGACAACGTTTTTCACTTTAATATTCGCACCGATAAGTGAATCAGTGAAGATAATGCTATCTTCCACACTTGCGCCTTCTTCAATGACAACATCACGAGAAATAATGGAATTCTTTACTTTACCTTTAATAATGCAACCATTAGCGATAAAGGAATTAGAAACAATCGCGTGCTCACCATATAATGCTGGTGGGGTGTTATGTGTGGTTGTATAAATTGGCCAATCTTCTTTAAATAATTGGATACGATTTTCATATTTTAATAAATCAAAGGAATGACGAACATAATGTTCAAAGGAAAGAATTGGAACAACGCAACCATCAAAGAAGCACGGTTTTGCAGATACTAATTTATTTTCTACACAATATTCCACCATTTTTCTTAAAGAATATAATTGGGAAACTTCTTTACCCATTCTCACTATTTTCCAAAAAACATCATGACTAAAGACAAATGATTCTAATGAAACATCAACTTCTTTTCTTCTACATGTATTAGTGACAAAGCTAGAGATGTTTCCGTTAGTGTCACAATCAATGACATCACAGTTAAAGAAATCTTTATCGGTGTTATTTTTGATATGTTTACACAAGATTGTGACATCGGCGCCAGATTCAATATGTTGATCCACTAATTGTTTATAGTCATAGCTCATTAACATAAAAACAGGAGCGACAATAATGTAATCTGGATTAGCTTCTATAATAATGTTTCTGTTTGCTTTGATATTGTTAATATCAGTGTTAAATTTAGAAACTTGTAATAAATCTTCATTTGTGAGGATTCTTTGAAATCCTAATCTGGTATTTCTTACCCAAACTTCACCATTTTTTAAATGGTTTCTCACCGAGTGAGCGCTGGTTTCTGTTAAAACAGCGACGCGGTCAATACCAGAGTTTGTAAAATTTGATAATGTAAAATCCATTAAGGCGTAGCGGCCCAAAAAGGATGTTGCACCAGTTGGACGTTTCATTGTAATAGGTCCAAGGTGTGGACAATCATGTAAATTAACTATACCAATGACGTTTCTCATTATTTGACCCTCCTAGAAATAAGGACAACCTCATCACTATCTAAATTGATTTCTTCTCTTGGCTCAATGATTGTGCCAGGAGCAATAATCGCGTTATGGACTTTTGCCCCGTGTTCCACACGTGCACCTTCCATAATGACGCATTTTGTGCAAACAGCATTTTCTGCGATGAATGCTTCGTTTGAAATCACACAATCGGTAACGTGACCAAGGATAACAGCGCCTTGGTTAGCGATGGAGTGGCCAATGTAACCATTTGTGCCTATATATTGAGGGACACTATTAGTGTCTTCGGAATAAACTCTTGTATTTGCATCATTATCGAATAAATTCATTTCATCAGCATCAATAATGTCCATATTGGCTTGATGGAGCGAGGCTAATGTGCCAACATCTCTCCAATAACCTGTAAATCGATAGGCTTGTAATTTCTTACCACTATTGAGCATATTTGGAATAATATTCTTTCCAAAGTCATGATCAGATTGTTCATCTTTTGCATCGTCTTTTAAGTATTTCTTTAATACTTTCCAGGTGAAAATATATACACCCATCGAAGCTAGGTTGCTCTTTGGTTTCTTTGGTTTTTCTTGGAATTCAACAATAACATCGTTTTTATTGACCGCCATAATGCCAAATCTACTCGCTTCTTTGGGATCGACTTCAATAACTGAGATAGTAGCATCTGCACCAGATTCAATATGAAGATTAATCATATCGGAATATGTGGTTTTATAAATGTGGTCACCAGAAAGAACTAAGACATAATCCGGATCTTCTTCATCTAAAAAATCTGTATTTTGATAAATTGCGTCAGCGGTTCCTCTATACCAAGACATTCCTTCTTCGGTTTGTTTAGGCGCCAAAGAAGTTAATAAAGAGTGAACGCCATTCATTCCCCATTTGTCACCGCTACCTAAGTAGGCATCAAGGAATGTGGATTCGTATTGGGTTAATACACCAACAGTGTTGATTCCACTATTTGCGCAATTGCTTAAAGGAAAATCAATAATGTGGTATTTCGCTGCAAACGAAACAGCGGGCTTTGCGATTTTCTTTGTTAGAGATTCTAGGCGGGTCCCCTTTCCCCCAGCTAAAATCATCGCAACAATTTTAGTTGACATACATATGCCTCCGTATTCATGTATATAATAGCATACGCGCGAATTTTCTCGCTATTGAAAGTTAAGGAAAAAAATCTATAAAATAATTTTTGATATGAAAGTAAGGATTCCAGCTTTAAAAATACTTGTGATGTGGACAATTGTTTTCTTTGCATTTGCAGGAATAATTTTCCTAGTTAGTTTTAACCTATTTTTAAAAGAATGGGATTTTAAACAACCATTAATAATTTCTGTCTACACAATCATGATGTTTGTCATTTTAGCGATTTCTTTGAACACGCAATATTACGAAATCAACAAAAAAGACATTACAGAAGCCAAGTTTGGTAAGAAATATACTTACTTTTATTCCGATATCATTTATATCGATGAGGAACAATCTATTAAAAGTAAGACTCTCTGTTTTGTGACAAAACAAGGTCATGTTAAATACCTTACATTTGATAAAGAAGGCAAAATTTATGAGGCTGCGATGAATAAATGTAAGACCCTAATTTCTCGTGAGGAATTAGAAAGGAGATTCCCAGGGATAAAGATCTAAGAAAAATGCTATTGCATTAAATTCCGCATTGTGATAGAGTTTATACCGGACTTTTGAAGGAGGCCTACGATATGTCAAGAGTTTGTCCAGTTACAGGAAAAGGACCAGTCAGTGGTAACAATCGTTCACATTCATTAAGAGCTACACGCCGCAAATGGAATACAAATCTTCAACTCCGTACCATCGTTGTTGATGGAAAGCAAATCCGTGTTCGTATGTCCACTCGTGCCTATCGCAGTCTCATTAAACAAGATCGCTAAGATAGGTAAAAGTATCCTGATATAAAAAATTCGGCATTGCCGATTTTTTTTATTCTATTGCAAATGTTAATAATGCAATATTTAACATATTAAATATATTAAGAAAAATTAGTATCCATTCACTTAATGCTAAAGAGATGTATTTAGGTCTTATGTATTCCTTTTCACCATTCTCTTTCACTACTTCCATAGCCTTGAAATTTAATGTTAATTTTGGATTAAAAATCAAAGCGAGAGATATAAACATTGCAATGCTTGATAAGACAATTGAACTGATGGCAATCCAATTCACCGCATTTTGATTCATTCTCCAACTAGCAATAAATATTGATGTGCTTGTCGCTAATCGCAGGGTGAATGCTAATGTCGCTACAGTAATATGTAATCTCAAGCGTAATAATGGAACATAAAATAAGGCATAAATCGAAAATGTTGATAATATTCCACCAATCATCACAAATAAGAGATATCCACTGTAATTTGTATTAAAAGTCGCATAAAAACCACAACTAGATAGGATGAACAACGCTAGTATTAAATGGGTGTAAAAATTCTCTTTAAATTCTGAACGATAATTTAGTTCAAAAGGAAAACAATTTCTTATATTAAAATCCTCTTCATTTCTTCTTTTATATAATAAAGGAGAAACTATTAATAATAAGGCTAGGAAAACAACTGTAAGAGCAAATGTTCCAATGGCAATGACCATTAACGCAATGACTCCATTCTTTCTACGATATCTTTTCGGCCAAATAGATATGATCCAGCGACTAAAATATCAACACCGGCTTCCGCACATAAATGAGCGGTTTTGTCATTAATTCCACCATCAACTTCGATGAGACAATCATAATCTTTTTCATCAATCGCATTTCTTAAATAAGCAATTTTATTTAACGCTTCAGGAATAAATGATTGTCCACCAAAACCTGGTTCCACAGACATCACCAAAACTAAGTCTAAATCTTTTAAGAATGGGTCAAATACTTCAACTGGAGTGTTAGGCTTAATAGATAATCCAGCTTTCACTCCATAAGAATGAATTAAGTCAATAACATCTTTTACTTCTTGTAATGAATTACAAGCTTCATAGTGGAAAGTAATAATTTGAGCACCAGCGTCAGCAAATTTTTGAATATATTTTTTAGGTTCACTAATCATGATATGAACATCATTAACCATGTTATGTAATTTGCTAATTGATTTTAAAACAGGGATGCCAAAAGAAATGTTTGGCACAAAGTGACCATCCATAACATCAAAGTGGAGATATTCCGCTCCTAAATCTTCGACTAATTTGATTTCTTCACCAAGTTTTGAAAAATCGGCGGAGAGAATTGAAGGGGCAATCATTACTTCTTTCATTGTTCATACCTCTGATTCTTATAAATTGCTTCATTTGAAAGTTTTAAATAACATTCATATGCAATAGGAGAAAGTTCTCCTTTTTCAATTGTTTCTTTTATCTTACATTTCTTCTCAGAGATATGTAAGCAATTGGAGAAATAGCATTCAGTAAATCTCGATGAAAAACCGGGGAAATACTGGGCAATTTCTTCTTTGTAGAGCTCTAAATCTAGAGATGAAAATCCCGGTGTATCGGCAATATATCCACCCTCATATGGAAGGAGGATGACTTCTTTAGTTTCATGTTTTCCTCTTCCAAGAGCTTGCGAGTATTCACCAATATTGCGATTGAATTCTGGATCGATAGAATTGATTAATGATGATTTGCCAACACCAGTTTGTCCAATTAAACAAGTGACCTCATTTTTAAAGAGCTTTTTTACTTCTTCTAAGCCATCTTTTGTTTTATTGCTAACGACATAAACCGCAACATCAACTTTATTGAAAACATCAATAATCTCTTTGATTTTTTCTTCGTTATTGTATTTATCACTTTTAGTGAGAATAATCTTTGCTTTGATATTATTTAAATTAGCGTAAGTTAAATATTTAAACGTCAATAAATAGGAGAACTCTGGTTCGACCAGAGATTCCACAATTAACATTTGTGATAAGTTAGAGATAACTGGTCTTTTTAGATATGAAGAACGTGGATAAACCATATTAATGACAAAGTAAATATCATCAAGTTCCACGATATCTCCCACTACTGGTTTAAGTGATGTCTTTCTAAATGCGCCTCTCGCTTTCACTTTAAAAATGACACCATCATCCGAGGCGACTGAATAATACCCGCAATTTAAACCAACTATTCTTCCCTTCATGATTTTTTACCAAATATTTTCTTAAAAAATGACTTCTTTTCGTTTAACAATTCCGGGTGGGTTTGGAAAATTTTGAGATCATCATAAAATTCTTTTGCGGTTTTATAACGTAATTTTAAATTCTTATTGGTGGCTTTAAAAATAATTCTTTCCACTTCCTTAGGACAATAGGGAATATATTTTCTTGGTGATGGGAATTTCTCACGGATATGAGCGATTGCGATATTTACGGAATTATCTCCATCAAATGGCACATGTCCAGTAATAAGTTCAAAAAATGTAATCCCCGCTGCATAAATATCAGATTGTGGAGAGGCTGATTTACCCGTCAATATTTCAGGCGCTAAATATTGCACTGAACCAACGATATCTTTTGTTTCAGTTTCACTGACAACACTTTCAGATTCGGCAATGCCGAAATCACCTAATTTAATTAAGCCATCGGGTAAGATGAAGACATTATCTGGTTTGACATCGCGATGGATAATTCCATGTCCATGAGCGTAATATAATGCGCTTGTTAATTGAAGCATTACACTGACAGTTTCAGGTAAAGATAATTTGCTATTAATATCTAATACTTCTTTTAAAGTTTGACCACTCATATATTCATTTATGATATATGGTTTACCATCAATGGCCCCGTGGTTATAGACTTCAACTATGTTGATATGTCTTAAACTAGCAGCAATAGTCGCTTCATTTTCAAAACGCTTAAAATTGATGGGATTTTTCATCACATCTTCTCTAATCATTTTCACTGCGACGGTTTTACGGCTGATAATATCTAAAGCTTCATAGACTTCAGACATTCCACCATGACCAATTCTTCCAGTTATTTGATATCTATCATCAACAATTGTGCCTACTTTTAAGGCCATTATTTTTCAGCCTCCCAAATTGCCACAGCAATGTTATCTGAACCCCCATTTGCATTAGCAATATTGATAAATTCATTGGCTTTTTGACTGGCTGAATCATCACTTTTTAAGATTGAAGAAATAGCGTTCAAATTACAGTTATTGTATAAGCCATCACTACAAACAAGTAATGAACTATTAGTGTATGGATAAGATTTAAAATCTAATTCCACATTTGGCGACATACCCATCGCGTTAATTAAAACGTGACGTTTTGGGTGGGTTGCCATTTCTTCTTTTGTAATTTTTCCAGTCTTATAGAGATAATTAACATAAGTTTGATCATCTGTTAATTGTGTTAATTGATTGTCTTTTAATTCATAAATGCGTGAGTCACCAACTTGCACGGTGAAAAGGGTACCTTCATAAATGAGGGCTAAAGATAAAGTAGTACCCATATTCTTTAATTCTGGTTTTTCACTAGCTTCTTTGTAAATCAAACGATTGGCATCTTTGACAATTTTAATGAGCCAAGATTTAGCGGCCATCGCATTAAAGAATCTTTGTTTCTTTAAAAATGAATTAGCCACTGTGTCTAACGCCACTTGAGCAGCATATTCACCTTTGTTTTGTCCACCCATGCCATCACAAACGATTAAAAGGATGTTTCCTTTTGCATTTGTAAAAGCACCGGCTCTATCTTCATTAGTCAATCTGACTTTACCGATGTCAGTTTTGCAGGCAAAACTACCGTACACATAATTCTTCTTACTTTTCATAAGCGCCCTCACTTTTAGCCTTTAGTTGGCCACACGCAGCATCTATATCACTACCGAATTCTTTGCGGATAGTCGCTGTCACTCCACCTTTTGTGAGCATGTCTAAAAAGGCGTGTACGCGATTACCACTTGAGCGGTGATATTTGTCATTTTTATTTGTTTCATTATAGGGGATGAGATTAACGTAGCCCATTGTCCCTTTGATTAGATTAATTAGTTGGTCAGCACATTCCTTAGTGTCATTAATTCCTTCTAAAAGAAGGTATTCATAAGTCACTCTTCTGCCGCTGATTTGTTCATATTCTTTAACAGCAGGCATAAGTTTTTCTAATGGATATGCTTTATTAACTTTCATCAGTGCATTTCTCAATTCATTATTTGGAGCGTGCAATGAAATTGCTAAATTAGTTTGTAAACCTTCTTTTGCGTATTTTAAGATCCCATCTATCAAACCACATGTTGATACAGTGATGTGTCTTGCTCCAATCGCCAATCCTTTTTGATGATTGATGATACGGATGAAATCCATGACATTGTCATAATTATCAAATGGTTCACCAGTACCCATTACCACAACATGAGTGACATGTTGGCCTTTCCCTTCTTCTTTTAAAAGATTGTTAATGACAAGGACTTGTCCCACCATTTCTTCTGGTTCAAGGTTTCTTTGCTTGCCTAAGATACCAGATGAACAGAACGAACACGCCATATTACAACCAACTTGGCTAGATACGCATACAGCGCATCCGTAGTTATAGCGCATTAATACACATTCGACTTTCATGCCATCTTTTAATTCTAAAAGAAGTTTGATTGTTCCATCTTGACTCACTTGTTTGGTGTGAATTTTTGGTAAATCTAAACAATATTTCTCTTTGAGAACTTCTCTGAATTTTAATGAAACATCGGTCATCTCATCAAAAGATATAGCGCGTTTTTCATAAATCCAAGTGTATAGTTGGATAGCGCGGTATTTCTTTTGCCCTTCGCTAAGCATTAGTTCCGTTAATTCATTAATTTCTTGACCATAGAGATTAATCATGAGGAACCTCTTTTCTAAAAATCGCAAAATAATAGGTTGAATTGTATTTATCAAATGGGAGGAATTGTTTTTGTTCCACTAAGACGAAATCTGGGTGATTTTTAATAAAATCATCAAGGATTTGCAATGTTTCTTTCTTATTCATTGTGCTGACGGCATAAACTAATTGCCCGCCTTCTTCAATAAATTCACTAGCGTCATGAAGGGCAAGTTTTTGATTAGCGATATAGCCATCTAATTCTTCTTGTTTAATACGATTAAAATAATCAGGTGATTTTCTTAGTTCTGCAAAGTTGGTATTCTTTGGTAAAACAAAGAAAGTATGAACTTTTTCTGAAAGGCAAGTAATTATAGAAGAATGATTTGCTTGATATAAATTAACTTTGTTAAGAGCGTGAGCTTCTAAATCTTTTTTAGTGGAATAATAAGCTTCTGAAGAACCAGCGATAATATCACACGAAAGATTATTTGATAACATCGCTTCTAATTGAAGATGAATATTATTTTGTACTTCAGAATAAATAGCGATTTTTCTCAATAAATCTAAATCAAGTTTGGAATATAAATAATGTTCAGCCGGGGTGATTAAAGCCATCTTACCGCCTCTCACCAAGGAGTGACGAACTGGTCCAATATTGCCTTGATATTGATATAAACCTTCAGCGAATGAAGGAACAAAATCATTATTTTTATTCAGCTCATCATCATTGATTTTAGAAGTATTTTTAATCATATAATGATTACTTGGTTTATTGATGCTTTTAACAATTTTATATGTATAGCCTTTAAAGTGTTTCATCCACATCTTTAAAACCCAAGTTGGGACATTAAAACGATAATGGAGATATTCAATAGAATTGTTAGAATATTCGGGCGGAATAATTTTTGTTTTGTCTTCAGTTAAATTATCCAATGTATCAATACTTTTTTTACTAATTTGATATTGTTCTAAAGCAGTTTCCATTTCTTTACTAGAAATAAGTGGCACAAATAAGCGATTAGAAAGATAAATATGTAAAATAACTTTTTGTTCATTTGAGAGTTCAACTTCTAAACGTGAAATAAGATTATCAAAAATATAGAAGTGTCTTAAAGAACACCCCACGATATTAGTGAGATTTTTTCTATCATCGCGAAAAATTGTATTTTTATTACAAATGTTTTCTATGGCAAGTTTGAATGGCGTTTCTTTATAAAGAATGTCCATCAAACATGAATGTGATAATTCCAATAACTTCATAAACTATTTAATGTCCTTAAATATGTCTCCGGTATAGATTTGATCATCATCTTCCCCTTCTTCGATATCTTCATCGTACTCTACATCAGTATCGACAAGGTTTTCTTGGCTGATGAATCTTGGATATTGGTCATGAATCTTTTGATAACGGTTTTCTTCAGAATAATAATAGAATTCCACTGTTTTATGAATGGCCACATCTCCGATAGCGTTGATTAAGAAATTAGCAACATCATCTTGCACTAGAGCGGTTCTCTTTGGTGCGTGGACATGAATAAGCAAATCCCAAGAAGTTTGTTCAACACCATTATGGAAAATCATATTTTGTGGAGCGACAAAGATAACTGCCTCTTCTTTTACTTCGTATAACTTTGCTAAATTTGGTCCTAATTCTCTAGACAATTGACCGACAACGAATTGGTCTAAACCGTAAACAATAATAGTAATCATGAAAAAAATCCTCTTGTGGATTATTATAATATATTAATTTATAAATTTTTAGTCTAAAAATTATAAGGGTCTATATTAATAGATACACTGATGGAATTCTTGTTGGAAAATATGGCAATATAATCGCCTAAAATTGTATGAGAAAGAGCGTAGTTTTTAAACTTTATAAGCACGGTTCTCATGATTTGGTCACGTACTTTTGCAATATAAGGAGTGGATGGCCCTAAAACCACACCATCATCTTTAAAGTGCTCATGTAAATAATCAACTGTGTCATAAGCAACTTGAATAACTGTCTCTTCATTCTTACCAGAAATTGTTATAGCCGCCATAAAAGTATATGGAGGATAAGATTGGAGTTTACGCATTTCCATCTCTTTACGATAGAACAATTCATAGTCTTGTCGAGCGCCTAATGTGATGGCGTAATGTGTAGGCATGTAGGTTTGAATTATTGCTTCACCCATCTTATCCTTTCTGCCACTTCTGCCAACGGCTTGAGTGATTAATTGGAAGCTTCTTTCGCTACTTCTATAATTAGGCATCGATAAACCAATATCAGCTAAAACAACACCAACTAAGGTGACATCTGGGAAGTCGTGACCTTTCGCAATCATTTGTGTTCCGACTAAAACATCTGCCTCTTTTTGCCTAAAAGACTCAATAACTGCTGGTATTTTTGCTCTAATTTTTGCGGAATCACTATCTAGACGTAGAGTGCGACATTCTGGATATAGACGTTTCAATTCTTCTTCAATTCTTTCAGTGCCAAAGCCAGTTTTCATTAAATAGGTGCTATTACATTCTGGGCAACTTTCTGGCATTGGTTCAACATAGTCACAATGGTGACATTTGAGCATATTATCAGTCTTGTGGTAGGTTAGAGCAATGTTACAAGTTGGACACCTAAATACATGGCCACATTTACGACAAGAAACATTAGTAGAAAAGCCTCTTCTGTTAATCAACAAAATAGCTTGTTCGTGATTTGCTAAAACTTTTTCTAGTGATTGTCTTAAACGTTTAGAGAATATATATGACTCTCTATCAATGTTACGATAATCAAGCATGTTCACTATTGTTGTAGGAGGAAGCTTTTGATTGTTAATACGGTTTTTAAGCATCAAGAGATGATAGACACCCTTTTGTGCTCTGGCTCTAGATTCTAAAGATGGCGTTGCACTACCTAACAAAACTTTAGCTTTATGAGTTTTTCCACGCATAATGGCGATTTCTCTAGCGTGATAGAAAGGAACCACATCTTGTTTATAAGACTCAACGTGTTCTTCATCTAATATAATCAAACCGATATTACTAAGCGGAGCGAATATCGCACTTCGTGCGCCAATCACAACCCTGCATTCTCCGTGGGCAATTTTACGATATTCATCATATTTTTCGGCTGGAGTCAATTCACTATGCAAAATCGCGACATTGTTTTTAAATCTTTTGATGAAATATTCCATCATCATTGGTGTTAAAGATATTTCCGGAACAAGGAAAAGAACACTCTTCCCTTGATTTAATATTTGGTCGGATAAGGTGAGATATACTTCAGTTTTTCCACTACCAGTGACACCTTCTAATAAATATACATCATCATTTGTCGAATTAAATTCATTAACGACATTTTGTTGATCTTCGCTGAGAACTGGTGGTTTTTCATAAATATAGTCAGGAATCGCTAATCTTCTTTTTTCTTCCTTAACAATTTCAATTCTTCCGCTTTCTAATAATTTGTTAACAATAGAGACAGATTTGATCTCTCTTTTTAAAACTTTGTCTTCTTGGCTTAATAGTCTTAATAATTCAATTTGCTTGCTGGTGAGACCGGTTTCATCATCATTAATCACTCTGACATAGATGTCATAGGCTATTTTTGGAGCTTTTAAAGATGACTTTCTCGGTGACAAAGAGGGAGGAAGCATCGTTTGTAATACGCTGATTTTAGGAGCAATATAATATTCAGATATATGGTCTGCAAGTTGAAGTAAATCATCGTTTAATAAAGGGGATGAATCTAAAACGTCTTTAATCTCATCAATACGAAAACCTAATGAGTCTTCTAATTCTTCCACTGTTTTATTGGTCTCACTCACTTTAGTGACATAACCGACAATCTCGCGGTGATTAAACTCGATTAAAACGCGATATCCTCTTTCTATTTTTTTGTTACCTTTATAAATATATGAAAAAGGACGATTTAATGAATGGCTGGCATATTCTATTAGTGTTTCAACTAGTAACATGTCTATTCGTTCCTCGTCCTTTATTTTAACTCTTTTAATTTTCTTTCGATAAGGTCAGATATTTCTTCTGCTGCACGATTGACTTTGTCATTGAGGATGACATAATCATAATCATCAGTCATCGCCATCTCTTCTTTGCCTTTTTTAAGTCTTTCCGCAATCAGTTCTTCACTTTCTGTTTTTCTTTTTCTAATTCTTGATTCAAGAACATCTAAGCTTGGTGGCATTAAGAAGAAGGAAATTACCGCATCATCTTTAACTTTAGACATTACTTGTTTAGCACCATTGATTTCAATTTCGAGTAAAACATTATGTCCTTCATTACGTAATTTCTCCACTTTATCTTTTGGAGTTCCGTAATAGTTTCCCACAAATTTAGCGTATTCTAAGAAATTATCTCTTACGATATTGTCCTTGAATTCTTCTTCACTTATAAAATAATAGTTGATCCCATCAACTTCTTTATTTCTTGGTCCCCTAGTGGTCATTGAAATGGAATAAACTAGTTCAAATTTTCTGATTTTTTCCAATCTATTTCTCACCGTTTCTTTGCCCACACCAGATGGTCCGCTAAGAATGATAAGTAAGCCTTTTTTCTTTCGTTGTTCCATGCCGGAATTATAAATAATTATTTATATTCAAGTCAAGTTAATGTTAAAATGTTTTGGACTTTATGAAGATGAATTTTTCCACATTACAAGCGATTATTTTGGACGCGAAAAATAAGATTGATAACAACAGAATTAACAATATAACTTTGATTAATTCTAGGGTTTTGTTATTTTCCTTTTCTTCATTTAGAAATGAAAAACTACTAGTTTGTTTAGAACATCAACACCCATTCATTTCATTTTGTAAAGTTGAAGATTCTATTCCCACTATTACAGGTGGATTATCCGATGTCTTAAGAAAAGAATTAAAAGAAGCAATTATTTTAGATATTGATTTATTAAATAATGATCGCATTGTTGATATCAAATTGTGTAAAACAAATGATTTCTTTGAAAAGGAAATAAAACATTTAATTTTTGAATTGATTCCTTTTAAAAGTAATTTGATTCTCACTAATGAAAAATATGGCATCATTTACGCTGCCCACTATTCTTCTTTAGAAAATAAACATCCAATTATTAAAGGAATGACTTACGAAACCATTACTAAAAACGATTCTTTTAAAGTAGAGGAAGAGATAATTCCTTTAGAACAAATTAAAAAAGAAGCATCAGATTATATTTATGTCGCTAAAGCAAAAAGATTAATGGAAAGATATGAGCCTTTGTTTAAGCATATGAAAGTAAGGAGTAAGTCATTAAAACAAAAACTTAAAGTCTTAGATAAAGAATATGAAGATGCAAGTTCTAGATTAATATATCAAGAATATGGTAATACCCTTTTAGCGTTCATTAATGAACCTGAATTATTAGAAAACTATATCAAAGATAATAATCTTGATATTGATAGAAATATGCCTATCGGCCAAGTCGCTAATCAATATTTTAAAAAATATAAAAAAGCGAAAAGGACTTTAGATATTAATAGGCAAGAATATCAAAAGGCTATTAAAGAAATTGAATATTACGAAATTACCCTCTCTCAAACTGATTATATGGATGAGGATGACCTCTATGAATTAGCCAAAGAAATAATGCCTTATAAGTTCAATCATTCTACCTTAAAGAAACAATCTCAAAGTAAATATTCCTATGTTATTGTCGATGGAGCAAAAATCTATTTTGGCAAAAATATGCAACAAAACAACGATATTTCCTTTAAATTAGCCAAAAAAGAATATATGTATTTCCATATTAAAGATTATCATGGAAGTCATGTTGTTATCTTTAATGAGCACCCTAGTAAAGAGATGATTTTAACCGCCTGCGAGATGTCGTTAATTTTATCCAACAAAACATCAGGAGATATTCAATATACTTTAGTTAAGAATATTAAAAAAGGACCAGAACTTGGCCTCGCCCTTTTAAAAAGTTATGAATTAATTACTCTTCATTCAATAAGACAAGAAACTTATGAATTGTTGAAGAGACATCATTAATTATCTTTTTTCTCATTCATTAAAAAGTCTTCCCCTTTGATAGCCTCACTAGTGGCTAAATTGGGGAATTTTTGTTGTCTTAAAATCTCATAAGCCACAATAGCGACGCAATTAGAGAGGTTTAGACTTCTTGCTTCTGGCACCATTGGAAGTCTTAATAAATTATCATGGTGTTCTCTTAAAATATCGTGCGGGATACCTGTTGATTCTCTACCAAACATGACAAAGATATCTTTTACAGGATCAGAGAAATCGAAGGAGGAATACACTCTATCTGCGTATCTAGTTACATAGTAAACTTCTTGATTTGGATATTTTTTCACAAAGTCTTCATATGTTGGATAATAATACATTTTTAAATCGTCAATGTAGTCCATTCCCACTCTTTTTAGATCCTTTGAATCAATAGAAAAAGAAAGTGGTCCGATAATATGAAGACATGCATGGATAGCCACGCATGTTCGCATTATATTACCAGTGTTCTGTGGTTTTTCTGGTCTATATAAAACAATGTTAATCATTTATTTGTGTTGTTTTTGAACTAACCACTGAGGTTCAATTTCTTCTTTATAAGCTTTTAAGCATTCTTCAATAATCTTAATAGCGGCGTCTTTACCTTTCACTTCATCGACTGCAGTGGTTTTTCCTTCAAGTGTTTTATAAACGGAGAAGAAGTGTTTAATTTCATCCATAACATGGGCTGGAATTTGCCAGATATCTGTATAGCTGTTGTAGAAAGGATCATGATTTGCCACTGCGATAATCTTTTCATCGGATTTACCATTATCAGTCATAATCAAGACACCGATAGCGTGACATTCTACAAATGACATAGGAAGAATATCTTCACTACAAAGAACCAAAACATCTAATGGATCTAAATCTTTAGCGTAAGTGCGAGGAATAAAACCATAGTTTTGTGGATAGTGAGTAGATGTGAATAAAACACGGTCAAGAATTAAATGACCTGTTTCTTTGTCTAATTCATATTTGTTTTTCGATCCTTTAGAAACTTCGATAAGGGCTAAGAATCTTTCTGGAGTGATTCTATTAGGATTGACATCGTGCCATGAATGCATATAAATAACCTCCGTGGTAATATGTTAACACAATAGCGGTTTACTAACTATAAACTTTTTTCTAATGTATAATTTAACCATGAAGCATAAATTTACTTGTTTGTTTTTCTTATCAGCACTCGCTATTACTAGCTGTAGCCAATTAAAAAGTAACACTGCAATTCACTCATTAATGAGTAAAGACCGTAATGTCATTGAATTAAGTGTCGGAGAAATGGCCAATTTAGTCGAACACAATTATGGAGTTTCCATATTATTTTATTCTCTTCAATGTTCCTATTGTGATAAGGCGAGAGAATCATTAAAAGAAATGGCAAAAAAATATGATTATGCATTATTCCAATTAGAAATGAATAGACAAGTAGAAGAATACATTCAAGAAGATTTTAAACAGGTGAATTTAAGTTTATATCACTACCCAACTTTGTTTTTATTCGAAAATAATGAGTTATCCTACTATATTGATAATGAAAATTTATTAAATTATTCATCACTGAGAAGAATTTTAATTCCTCAGTTATTTGAAACAGAAACCTTTTATCAAGATATCAATAATCTTTAATCTTTGTTTAAAGTAATGTTTAAAATATGAAAAATACGGAAATAATGCCGCGAAAATGGCATATTTTTTTATTTATATGAAAACCGCCTTATTTAATCAGGCGGTTATTTCACTATTTTTTGTTTTTAATATTGATGCGGTTTTCCGCTCTTGCTAAAGCTAATTTAGAGGCGGTTATTTTAATGGTTTCTAGTTTAGGAGTAGCTAACCTCTTTAGTGCTCTTTCTTTAGCGGCTTTTGCACGATCTAAATCGATTTCATCGACACTCTCGATTGATTGAAGGAGTAACTCAACTTTATTGTCATTAACTTTAATTAATCCACCCGATGTAGCGTATGATTCTCTTTTGCCGTCTTTTTGGATTACTAATTCACTAATGACCACTGTGGACACTAACGGAGAATGGTTAGGTAAAATACCAAGCATGTATTTTTCTGAACATACTTGTAAGTATTCCACATCATCAGAATAGTAATGATTATATGGAGTATAAATATCGAGAGTAAAAGTTTTCGCCATTATAAAGTTTCTGCTTTCTTTCTAGCTTCCTCAATTGTGCCGACATATAAGAAGGCACTTTCTGGTAAATCATCACATTCGCCATCTAAGATTGATTTAAAACTTCTTACTGTGTCTTCTACTTTGACATATATTCCAGGGATACCATTAAAATGAGAGGCCACGTGGAATGGTTGAGATAAGAAATTTCTAATTCTTCTAGCTCTTGCGACAATTTTCTTATCTTCATCTGATAATTCATCCATGCCTAAGATAGCGATAATATCACTTAATTCTTTATAGCGTTCAAGAATTTCAATAACTTTTCTCGCCACTTCATAATGTTCTTCCCCGACCACTGCTGGTTCAAGAGCGGTTGATGTTGAATTGAGTGGATCAACAGCAGGGAAAATGCCTAATGAAGCAATGCCACGATCTAAGACTGTTTTTGCATCTAAGTGGGAGAATGCAGTTGCTGGAGCAGGGTCAGTTAAGTCATCAGCAGGAACATAAATTGCTTGCACTGAAGTAATAGAACCATCTTTAGTGGATGTGATTCTTTCTTGTAATTGACCCATTTCTGTCGCTAAAGTTGGTTGATAGCCAACAGCGGATGGCATTCTGCCTAGTAAGGCAGACACTTCACTACCAGCTTGGGTGAAACGGAAGATGTTATCAATGAATAAGAGAACATCAGTGTGCTCTTGGTCACGAAAATATTCCGCCATAGTTAAACCAGAGAGACCAACTCTCATACGTGCTCCTGGTGGTTCGTTCATTTGGCCAAAAACTAATGCAGTTTTATTAATAACACCAGATTCTTTCATTTCATAATAGAGGTCGTTACCTTCTCTACTTCTTTCGCCGACACCAGCAAAGACGGAGATACCACCTTTTTCATTGGCGATGTTATTCATTAGTTCCTGAATTAAGACAGTTTTACCGACACCGGCACCACCAAATAAACCAATCTTACCACCTCTTACATATGGGCATAAAAGGTCAATAACTTTAATACCGGTTTCAAAAATTTCTTTCTTAGTCGATTGTTCTTTAAATTCTGGAGGATTACGGTGAATTGACATTCTTTTTGCATCTTTGACCGGTTCTAAACCATCAATTGGATCACCTAAAACATTAAACATTCTTCCTAATGTTTCTCTGCCTACTGGTACAGTAATAGGAGATTCAGTAGAAATTACTTCCATTCCTCTTACTAAACCTTCGGTTGGTCCCATTGAGACAGCGCGGACAACATCATCACCAATGTGTTGAGCGACTTCAATTGTCAAAGATTTGCCATCATTAAGTTTGATCACTAATGCGGTCAATAATTCTGGCAAATGTTGATTGGAGAATTCAACGTCAATAATTGGCCCGACTACTTGGACAATTTTTCCTTTCACTGCGTTTTTTTCCATAAGTATTTCCTCCTATAAGGCTTCAGCCGCTCCGACAATCTCAGTAATTTCTTGAGTAATAGCGGCTTGTCTAGCTTTATTAAATTCAATTTGTAATGTTTCTAAAATTTCGTTTGCGTTATCTGTCGCGGATTCCATCGCGTTACATCTAGCGGCTTGCTCGCAAACTTCAGATTCCAATAATTTGGAATATATGGTGGTTTTTAATAATAATGAAACAAGTGTATCTACTAATATTTCTTCACTTGGCTCTAATATTGGAGCAAACCCTAATTCATCTTCATTATCTTCTTGTTTAATTGGAAGAATTAAGGCGTCCTTAGGAATGAAAGCTAAGGAGTTACGATATGAAGAGTAAATAAGATGAATTTCATTATAACTACCATTCAAGAATTGATTAATTAAGTATTCACTTAATTTCTTAATCACTTTCTCATCCTTGATGGAATGATATTCAGAGAAGTCTAAGATTAATTGATAATTACCATTGTTGTAATGGGTTAATCCTTTCTTCCCTAACACTAATAAGTCATCATTTTCCGCTACTGTGGCATCCGCAAGTTTGAATACATTTGCGTTATAGGCGCCACACAAACCAAGGGTGCTAGAGACGATGACATATAACTTTTTATTTATATCAGTTGAACCAACAGCAAACTTAGATTTTGTTTTCACCCATTTTAAAACCTCATCAGAAATATCGTTAATTCGTGAAGAATATTCGCGATTTGCAAGCATTTTGTTTTTATAACGGTTTAATTTAACCGTAGAAACAAGTTTCATCGCGCTCGTCACTTTTAACGCACCACTGACGGTTTTGATTCGGGATTTAATCTTAGTGATTTGTTGGGACATATTGTTTTCTATTTATTAATTTCAAAGAAATCATTGATTGCTGTTTTAAGTTGTTCTTCAACTTCAGCAGAGATTTCTTTGTTATCGTTGATGCTCTTTAATAAATTAGCATGTGAAGTACTAACATATTTATAAGCCTCTTCGAGAGTTGGACGAACTTTATCAATCTCTAAGTTATCCAAATATTTTTCTTTCGCCATAAATAATTCAAAGACTTGGCGGTCTAATGAACGTGGTTTGTATTGGTCTTGGCGTAAGACTTGAAGCAAAGCTTCACCGTGCTTCAAAATTGAAACTGTGCTAGCGTCGAGATCACTACCAAATTGGGCGAACGATTTCATTTCATTAAAACTAGCAAGTTCAATCTTTAAACTTCTCGCGACTTGTTTAGTGGCCTTAAATTGGGCAGCACCACCAACACGTGAGACGGATAAACCACTATCAATTGCAGGTCTTTGACCAGCATTGAATAAATCAGTTTGTAAGAAAATTTGGCCATCTGTAATAGAGATGACATTTGTTGGAATATATGCAGAAATATCACCAGATTGAGTTTCAATAATTGGCAAGGCAGTAATCGAACCACCACCAAATTCTGGGGATAATTTGCAAGCTCTTTCTAAAAGTCTACTATGGAGATAGAAGACATCACCTGGATAGGCTTCACGACCAGGACTTCTCTTAAGAAGTAATGATAATGTACGATAGGCAACAGCGTGTTTACTTAAATCGTCATAGATGATTAAAACATCTTTGCCTTGTTCCATCCATTCTTCCGCAATTGCCACACCGGCATATGGTGCGACATAAAGTAATGGCGCTGGTTCACTAGCTGTCGCAGCGACAACAAGCGTGTAATCCATCGCATTAAATTCTTTTAATTTATCGACAATTTGAGCAACTGTGGAATTCTTTTGGCCAATTGCCACATAAATACAGATAACATCTTTGCCTTTTTGGTTAATAATTGAATCGATGGCGATTGCGGTTTTACCCGTTTGACGGTCACCGATAATCAATTCTCTTTGGCCTCTTCCGATTGGAGTCATCGCATCAATCGCGGTGATACCGGTTTCTAAAGGAGTATCAACACTTTTACGTTTAATGACACCGGGAGCAATTCTTTCGATTGGTCTAGTTTTGTTGGTTTTAATTTCACCCAATCCATCAATTGGTTGGCCTAATGCATTAACGACACGCCCAAGCATGTTATCACCAACTGGAACTTCCATAACGGTTTTGGTTCTTTTTACCGTATCGCCTTCTTTGACTAAGGTGTCATCGCCTAAAAGAACGACACCAACATGTTCAGCTTCTAAGTTCATGACCATGCCATAAATGTCATTAGGGAACAATAATAGTTCACCAAGCATAGCTTGATCTAGGCCATAGACCAAGGCAATACCGTCACCAACAGATATCACTGTGCCCACATCATTAGATTCCACTTTGTGTTCATAGTGTTTGATTTGCTCTTTAATTAACGCACTGATTTCATTGGTTTTAATCTTCATACGTTATACCCTCCTTTTTCAAAAGGTCAATTTTCATATTCTCTAACTTGTTTTTGATTGAACCGTCATAAATATGACCGCGTATAACAACCTTGAGACCACCAATAATTGATGGGTCAATTTTGTTAATTAATTCAACTTCCACTTTTTCAAGTTGAGAAATCTTTGTTTGTAATTTTTTAAGTGTTTGTTCGTCTAATGGAACAATTGAATATACTAATCCTTCTTCCACTCCACGATCTTCATTGCAATAGGAATTAAATGCCTCGAGCACATCTAGTATTTGATGAGCGCGATTATTCTTAATTAATAACTTAATTAATGAAACTATATCTTTATCAAAAGCCTTGATTGTTTTATCAATGATTTGTTCTCTTTCTTCAATTGACAAAGTCATTGCCTAAAAGAATGATAAAATCGCGATTCTCTAAAAGAATCTTTCTTAATTCCTTAACTTCTAATTGCAATTCTGTTACTTGTTTACGATCGACTGCAATTGAGAATAATGCTGAACCATAACGTGAAGCGACTTCATTCATAGACTATAGTTTTTCAATAAATTCCTCTGCTAAACGAGTGTTATCCTTAGAGTTAACTTCTCGTTTTAATATTTCGCTAGATGTTAGCAAAGCGACTTCCACGATTTCCTTTTGAATATCATCCAAAGCTTCTTGACGGGATCTTTGAATATCTTCCTCGGCCATCTTTTTCATCTTCTCTACTTCTTTACTAGCGTTAAGTATAATCTCTTCTTGCTGTCTCTTAGCTTCTAATTGAGCGTTTTCAATAATTTCAGAAGCTTGTTTCTTGCTAGCAAGAATAGTTTCTTGAGACTGCGTTAAATTAATTGCGGCCTCAGCTTTACTTTTCTCTGCGTCGCTTATTTCTTTTTCAATGTAATCTTGCCTTGCCTTTAACATCTTTTTGACTGGTTTATAGGCCACAAAGACTACAACGATGAGGAGGATAATAAACGCCACGACTTGCATGATAAAAGATACCCAGCTTGGAATCAAATTGTTACGAATGGTATCGCCAATTTGTTCTCCCCAGGCTTTTAAATCCGCAAGTACTAGACTTAAACGAACCATGAGATTCCTCCTTTAAAAACTAACCGACGAATAAAATTAAGATGGCCACTAATAATGCATAAATAGCGGTTGTTTCGGTCAATGCACAACCTAAGATCATTGTGGTACGAATTTTGCCATAGGCATCTGGATTACGAGAGATACCATCAATTGCGTGTGAACAAATAACACCTTCAAAAATAGCGGATGGCATAACTGCTAAGATGGCAATTGCGACTGCTAATTCTTTTCCCATATTTCTTTCTCTCCTTTCTTAAAGAATTTTTTATTCCATTTCAGGAACTTCTTGGCCAGTTAAGATAGTCATCAATGAGATAAACACTGTGGTCTGAATTAATCCTGAGAATAAATCAAAATAGGCATGAAGAAGGAATGTTGCAACTGGTGCGATAAAAGTACCAGTATGAACGGCTTCTCCAGCAATTTCAAATAATGTGTTGCCTAATCCACCCATAAATGTATAGAGTAATGACATTAATGTCATACCTGCAACAGCGTTACCAAATAAACGGAGTGTAAGACTGAGAACAGGAGCCCACATTGAGATTAAATTAATTGGTAAGAACACCGGGAATGGATCAACATAACGTTTGAAATATTTCCATTTAGTGAAACGAGCGGATGTAATGTGAATGCACATAAATGCGGTAAGGCCTAAAGATAGAGGCACCGCCATATATGTAACAGGTGAAGGTAAACCAGTAAGGCCGAATATGAACGCGATGAAAAGATACACGCCAGCACACATCACAATACCGCCAAAACCTTCTAAAGCGGTACCGGCTAAGTTCTCAACAAAACCATCAAAAAACTTCACGCCCATTTCAGCAATGAGTAAAAGCCCCTTTGGTTTTTTCAAAGGATCATGGAAGTGAGCTTGAATACCAACAATAACTGCTAGGACAATAATTATTGCCATAACAATTAGTGAGGATATCACTTCTGGCGATACTTCTGTTGTAAAGAACTTATCAAACATTTTTCCTCTCCACTAAAGTGATAATGAGATAAATAACTAAAGGTATAAGATAACCTCCAACCACTAGGAACGGATTGAAAATCTCATGCCCCCATTTATATTGTGATAGCGCGGAAAGCACCACTGCGGCAGCGATTAATAAATAACGCAAAATTGTAATTATTATCGTTAAAACCGGCTTTTCTTTTTCTTTTTCGCGCTTTTCGACAATTGCGAGAGCGAGGTAAGAAATAACTCCTATTCCTCCTCCCAAGATTAACCCATTAGGTAAATCTATTTTATTAACAAAGTAACCAAATATTAACGCGAGATACGCCACTACTACCGCAACAAAAGAGACAAATGTCGCTTTAAATATAGGGGTGAGATTGGCATACCACTTTTTCATTATTTTTCTACTTTGTAATAATTAAATTTCGCCATTTTGGCAACACCATTTTCGTATTTGAGGTCAACTTCACCTTCAATTAATGGTCTAATATAGTTACGGAATTTGTCGGAGAATCTAGTTCTATCACACATTAATTCAGGTGTAATAACTGATTCTGCATTAGCGACTTCACGAACATCGCATAATTCCATTCTAATTTTATATGGATTAGATGAGACTCTCTTGAAGACTACCATTTTACCAGTTCTACCTTCTAAGGCTGCTTTGACTGCTAATTCACCAGTAGCAATTGCTTCTTCTCTATCAACTTTAGAGACTAATTGAGGCATCGCTCTTTGAATTAAAGAGAATTCGACTGAACGAGTTGGTAAGTCTAACGTTGCCTCAATAACGTGACATAACGAGCTCGCAGCTCCACCTAATTGAGCGTGTCCGAATCCGTCTACACGTTGTACACGAGAACCACTACGTGGAACTTGGATGCCTTCACTAACAGCAACTAAGGCATAGCCTTTTCTATCGTAAACCTCTTTAACTTCTTTTAAGAAATCATCAATCTTGAATTCGACTTCTGGAATATAGAATAAATCTGGACGAGTATCTTCTGGTAAAACATCGGCAGCAGCGGTTAACCAACCAGCGTTACGGCCCATAATTTCAAAGACATGAATTTTGCCAACCGCAAAGCATTGAGCGTCTTTCGCCATTGCACTAATAGAATTAATAACAAATTTAGCAGCGCTTGGAAAGCCTAAAGAGTGATCTGTACAAGCTAAATCATTATCGATTGTTTTAGGAACACCAACGACTGTGATGTCTAAATTCATTTCTTTCACTAATTGAGAAAGCTTATAACATGTGTCCATAGAGTCATTGCCACCATTGACGAACACATATTTGATTTCGTGTTTAATTAAATTTTCAATAATAAATTGATATTCAATAGAGTGGATGTTTTGTGGAAGTTTTCTTCTAGTTGTTCCTAAGATACTTCCTGTTGTTTGAAGTAATAATTCAATTTGTTCTGGATCTTCTTTGCTAATGTCAATTAAATCATCCACCATCAAACCTTCAACACCATGCATTGAACCATAAATTTTATTGATTTGGTCAGGGTGTTTTTGTGCTTCTTTAATTGCACCATATAAGGATGAGTTAATTACTGATGTTGGACCACCAGATTGAATGTAAACCATATTTTTCATAGATTATTTCCCCTTAAATAACTTTAATATGTAAGTTTTCTAAAATGTCGAAACCTTTTTGTTGCATTTCTTCATCGAACGATGCGGTAGCGTTTTTTACCACAAAGACTTTTCCATATTTGCCCAAAGCGGATTTAGCAATAATTGCGTTAGAAATAACACAAATATTACTCACTAACCCAACTAAATATACTTCATCAATCAAAACATTGATACCTTGAATATAGTTTCCTAAATTAATTGAACCAAAAGTATGTTTTTCAAAGACTGGGTGTCTTGTGAGATATTCTTGTAATCTTTCTCTGACCTTCCAGCCATCTGTTCCTTTGATGCAATGTTCAACTGGAAGATTTTTTCCTTCAGTTGTTTGCATGTAGTCGCTTTCGTGGGTGTCTAATGTAAACGCGACAAAATCATTATTTTTTTCAAATTTATCGATTAGTTTAACAATCTCATCTTCAATGGTGTCTGCTCCATCAAATCCGAGCGCGCCATCGACGAAATCGTTTTGATAATCGACAACAACTAACAATTTCTTCATACTAAAACTCCACAATTCAAAATGAATTATAGCAAAAGAAAAATCCCTAATAAAGTATTATTAGATTTTGTTTGCAATAATAAGTGTTTATATGTAAAATCTAAGAGCAACGAAACATAAGGAGGAAAGATATGTCTTTTTCAATAACTTTTAACAACGAAACAAAACAATACGATAATCCTTTGACGATTTTAGACATTATTGGTAATAGCAAAGAATATGTCTGCGCTTATGTCAATGGCCGCGTTAGAGAATTAACCTATCTTTTGGATAAAGACTCTGTTTTAATTCCACTTACCTGTAAGGATAGAGACGCTCGTGCAATCTATGAATCAAGTTTAAGATATTTAGTCGCAATGGCGATGCATAATTTGCATCCAAATTTTGAGATTCGTTTTTCTTATAACGTGTCGCGTTCTATTTTTATGCAAATCCTTAATCAAGGAGCGACAAGTAATGTACAAATTGCTCGTGAATTAGAGGCTGAGATGAAACGTATAGTCGCTTTAGACTTACCATTAGTCCGTTCTATTGTCTCTAAAGAGGAGGCAGAAAAAATCCTTACTGAGATAGGAGCGCAAGACAAGCTAGATATTTTAAAATATCGTCCAGAAAAAACCGCTCACTTCTATACTTGTGATGGTTATAAAAACTATATGTATAATCGTATGGTCCCATCTACAGGTTATTTAAACAAATGGAAGATTCGTTTTTATCATCCAGGTGTTATCATTCAATATCCACGTCCAGAAGAAGGTGGCAAAATTCCGCCATTTGAAGAAGCTCCTACTTTTGGTAGAACATTAAAAAGAGCACATCAATGGGCAAAGACAATAGGTTGTGACACAATTGTTGGCATCAACCATAGAATCGAAAAAGATGGCGACATCGATTTCATCACTCTTAATGAGCAAAGACACAATCGTCAATTATGTGAATTAGGTCAAATGATTGAAGATGGTAAAGAAGATATTAGATTAATCTGTATTGCTGGCCCTTCTTCTTCAGGTAAGACCACATTCGCTAATAGATTAAGAATTGAATTATTATCTCGCGGTATAGAACCAATCCGTATTTCCATGGATGACTACTATTTAAGTAGAGACCAAGCACCAAGAGATGAAAATGGCGATCCTGATTTAGAATCCGTTGATGCTTTAGATGTTGATTTATTCAACCAAAATATTGCTGATTTAATTTCCGGATTAGAAGTTGAACTTCCAAAGTTTGACTTTGTTCTCGGTCGTAGAGTGACGGGTAGAAAACTTAAAGTTCCATTAGATCAACCAATTATTATCGAAGGTATTCACGCATTAAATGAAAAGATGACTGAATCTATTCCAAGCCACCAAAAATTCAAAATCTTTATTGCTCCACAAGCACAAGTCAATATCGATAACCACAATCCAATGTCATTAACTGATTTACGTTTATTAAGACGTATTGTTAGAGACTACCAATTCCGTGGTGCTTCTGCAGTTGACACAATGAGTATGTGGGCCAGTGTCCGTAAAGGTGAATTTAGATGGATTTATGACACGCAAGAAGGCGCTAATTATGTCTTCAATTCATTCTCTAGTTATGAGCTCAGCGTTATGAAAAAACACGCAATGCCATTATTAGAAGCTATCGACACCGAAAGTGAATACTTCCCAGTCGCGGAAAGATTAATTCGTATGTTAAAGTTCTTTGATGATATTCCAGATAAATGGGTACCATGTAATTCCATCATCCGTGAATTCATCGGTGGATCTTGTTACGAGGATGCATAATAGATGTAATTTTAAAAGAAATATCGGCGTTTTGCCGATATTTTTTATTTTTTCGCCATTTCTCGTTGGGCTTTTTGCCAGCGATTAAACCGTTCTGACTCCCGTTGATGGATGTTTACTAAGTGATTAAAATAAACATTTCTCATTTCGAGATAGTTTTTTAATTCCTCTTCTTCAACGCTGCGGGAGTAGGCTAATTTAAATAAATTTTCTAATCTAAAGAATGATTCATATGTTGACAATAATGTAACAAAATAGAAATACTCCGGGCTAGAATACACTAATAGAGGAGTGCCATGGATTATTTCGCTACTCATCTCATATCTTTTGCTATAGTTTCCTAATCCGGCGACAGATTCTAAACCATCTCTAAAATTAAGTTTAAAATTCTCATTATCTTTCACTGTTGGAACTGAATATAGCCAACCATATTCAATATATTTTTTTATATCTTTGCTCTTTAAATTGTATTGCTTCATTTCTTCTTTCATTGCCATAAAGATTTTGGTTTGTTCATCTTTATTTGGCATTGCATCTCTAAAAGCAAAACCAAAATTCATATGTTTTAGATATGCTTTTATGACTGGTTCGCCATGTTGAGAAAGAATGGAAAGAACACATTCACATTCGTGTAAAGTTCTCCAACAAGAAAAAGCTTCTGTGTTAAAACCTCTGACTAATAAGTCTAAAGTGCATTTACAAATACTAATTGATTTCATAAATAAATCAGAAAGTAAGGTGAATGTTGAATCTTTTTGATTCCACTTACGTTGAACAATATTTAACATGAAATTTATGTAAACATAAAGAGTGGAAATCTGTGGTGAAAAACGATTCGCTAAAGCGTTTTGGTTAAAAGAAAAATTATTTAAAGATAAATATTTATCCGCAACCATTGAGGAGATGGTCACTATAGTATTTTCGTTATTTTTGAATGAGGCTTTGCGTTCATCATCAAATAATTCCGTTAAATAAGCAAATTCACCAACACAATAACCAATGATTTCTAAATGGTTAATACTTTGTAAATTCGTTAAAAGGTTAGTTTCAGAAAATTCTGAAATTCCTTCCACTGTGTATGAATAAACCGAATAAACAAATTGTTTATCCTCTTGCTTGATGTCGGCTTGAATTATATCAAGACCGTGACAAAATTCTTCAAATGATACGGGAATAAATCTATCTGGCATTATTCAAAAACCCTTGTTGCTTTAATAGCGAGTTTCCAACCATTATAACGGCGAGTCACTTCATCTTTCTTCATAGTTGGAGTATAGGTATGTTGATAGGAATGGACTGCTTTAATTTCTTCAATGTTTTTGAAGAATCCACTATTGAGACCTGCTAAATAGGCAGCGCCCAAAGCGGTTGTTTCTAAGCATTTAGGTAATAAAATCTTAGTTTGCAAAACATCAGCTTGGAATTGCATGAGATAAGTATTTGATGTCGCACCACCATCAACTTTTAATGACTTGAGTTGAGTCTTTGTTTCTTTTTTCATTACTTCAAAGACATCTTTACATTGATAAGCAACGCCTTCTAATGCCGCCCTAGCTATTTGATACTTATTTGTGCCTCTGCTTAATCCGAAGATAGCGCCTCTTGCCTGGTCATCCCAATATGGTGTACCTAAACCAACAAAGGCCGGAACAACATAAACTCCACCAGTGTGTTCGGCTTTATAAGCATATCTTTCAGAATCAGAGGATTCTTTAATGAGATTTAATTGATCTCTAAGCCACTGCACAACCGCACCACCAACAAAGACAGAACCTTCTAATGCATAGCAAACTTTCTTACCAATTTGCCAACCTACAGTGGTCAATAAACCTTTTTTAGAAATAACTGGTTTTTCGCCAGTATTCATAAGCATAAAGCAACCTGTTCCGTAGGTGTTTTTGCCTTCACCAGTTTCGAAACAAGTTTGACCAAATAAAGCGGCTTGTTGGTCACCTGCAACACCACAAATTGAAACATTTTTATCAAAATGAGTGGCTTTTCCATAGTTATATGATGATGGTAAAACCTTTGGCAAAATAATCTTAGGAATATTAAATAATTTTAATAAATTGTCATCCCAATTAAGGGTATGGAGGTTGAATAACATTGTTCTACTAGCATTAGATACATCTGTAGCATGCACTTTTCCTTGGGTCATTTTATAAATAATCCAAGAATCAATTGTGCCAAACATTAGTTCACCTTTTTCCGCCCTTTCTTGTCCATTTGGAATATGGTCTAAAATGAAACGGATTTTACTCATTGAGAAATATGGATTAATTAATAATCCAGTTTTTTCATGAATGTATTCTTTTTGTTCAGCGTATTTATCACAAATATCGACAGTTTGACGAGATTGCCAAACAATTGCATTGTAAACTGGCATACCAGTTTTCTTATCCCAGATGACTGTTGTTTCACGTTGATTGGTTATACCAATGCTATCGATTGAAGCAAAAGTTATATTAGCTTTAATCAATAATTCATTGATAACATCAATGACACTAATCCAAATTGATAAAGCATCAGCTTCTACCCAACCTGGATGTGGAAATAGACACACTACCTCTCTTTGCGCCTTACAACAAGGTTCACCATTATGATCAAATAAGATGGCTCTTGTTGATGTTGTGCCTTGGTCAACGGATAAAATATACTTCCCCATAGTTATCTCCTCTTAGAACTAAATAACCTTTCAATATCATTTATTTCTTTGGCGATGTTTCTAGAAAGAACTACTGCTTTTCCATTTTCGATTAAAACATCGTCTTCAATCCTGACACCAATACCGAGGTTAGCAAAATATAATCCCGGTTCCACTGTGATAACATTACCATTTTGTAATGGTCTATCTCTTAATGAAGCATCGTGGGTATCTAAACCTAAATGATGTGAAACGTTATGATAATAATATTTTACTATATCTTCATCTTCATTGATGAGATTCATTTCAACACATTTTCTTTTCATGAACTCTTTAGCGTAATTTTGTAGTTCTAAAATAGTTCTCCCTGATTGAATATATTCAATAACGGCTTTGTTACACTCTAACACCACTTGATAAATCAATTTTTGTTTACCTTCAAATTTACCATTGATTGGATAAGTTCTTGAAATATCAGCGGAATATCCAGCGTGGCTGAAGCCTAAATCAAATAGCACCATTTGGTTATCTTTAATCATCACATTTTGTTGTTCAACAGGATGATGTAAACAAATCGCACTTGGACCCGCTGCTATTATAGTGGAGAAAGCAAGTGGATGACGGCCATGGCTGCGACCATAAAATTCAAACATATCCGCTAATTCATATTCATATAAGCCTGGTTTCATATTTAAGATTAATTGGCAAATACCATTATTTGTTACTTCAATTGCCTTGGTGATATTTTCAATCTCTTCTTGTGTCTTCACCATTCTTAAATCACGAACCAATGGATAAGCATTATCAATTTCCACATGCGGATATTTTTCTTTCATTAAGTCAACAAAATTTAAAGTTGAGGAAGATTTATCAATTTTCAATTCTGGAGTTTGGTCAACATATAATGTTGAGATACTACCATATTGGTTATTATCTTTAGCGAGAATCATTTCTAACATCGCATCTAAAGTATTCATAGAATAAACACTCTTGATATCAGAATAATATTGAGCTTCTTCAAAAGATAATCTTTTGCCAGTCCATTTTTCTTTAACTTCATTATATTCGTCAATAAATAAATACGTTTTCTTTTCCCCAATACCTTTCACCATAATAATTGCGCTATGGTCTTGTTCAATGTGAGATAAAAGAAATTACGATTGCTTTTAAAAGGATACGCTTCATCTTCTGAACAAATCTTTTCTACTCCAGAGAATAAAATAAGAGCAGAGTTTTCTTTCATTGATGCGAAAAGACGATCACGTCTATTTTCAAAATCAGACATATTAAAATTCCTCCCTTGTAATAGCTTCAACGCATGGAATGATTTCATCAAGTTGAATCATTTCTACTTTGCCTTTATCCATTAATGTCGTGTTTTCTGTTTTAATTGGTAACTTAGCCAAAATGTTGACATTGTTTTCTTTAGCAAAACCTTCTAAGTGGGATTCACCAAAGACCGTGATATGTTCATCACATTTTGGGCACACCAAGTAGGACATATTTTCAACAACACCTAAAGTATGGATATTCATCATGTTCGCCATCTTTAAAGCTTTAGTAACAATTAAACTCACTAAGTCTTGTGGCGATGTAACGATGATTAAATCATCGACTGGCAAGAGTTGAAAAACGCTGAGGGCCACATCACCAGTTCCTGGTGGCATATCAATTAATAGATATTCTAAATCTTCCCATAGAACATCTTCATAGAATTGTTTGATAAGATTACCAAGTAATGGTCCTCTCCAAACGATTGGATCAGAAGCGTTTTCTAATAAACAGTTCGCGGACATAATTTTGATGCCACCATTAGTTAGTAATGGATAAATAAGTCCGTCCTCGCCATAAGCTTGTTCATTAATACCGAATGCCTTTGGGATACTAGGACCAGTAATATCAGCATCTAAAATTCCGACTGAATATCCCGCTCTATTTAAGTAGACTGCTAAAGATGAGGTGACAAATGATTTGCCAACTCCACCTTTACCAGACAAAACACAAACAACTTTTTTAATGCTTGATTGATCGTTTAATTTAGCTTTAATAATTTTTGATTCACAATCGCTTGATTGCGCACAATTTTTGCAATTACCATCACAATTTGGCATGCAACACCCTCCTATTGTTCTACTTTTTTAATCGCTTCTACTCCGGCTTGAACATAAGTTCTTAACAATCTACCGGCACCTAACTTAGTGCCGCCGAAATATCTAGCAACAAAGATTACACAATTATTCAAATCTTTTTTATGTAAGAGCTCCAATAATGGTCGTCCTGCAGTACCTTTTGGTTCTTGGTCATCGTTTGACTTACTATTCATTCCCACTCGATAAGCATAAACAATGTGTTTGGCTTTTGGGTGCTCTTTTTTAACTTCCGCCAATAACGACTTGAAATCATCAATAGAATTTAATGGTATTAAAATGGAATAAAACTTTGATTTATTCAATTCCACATATCCGTTATATCTCTTATCGATTTGCATAAAATTATAATCTATGTCCTTATTGCAACTTAACTTTTTAATAAGTTATTAGTTCATTAAGACGCATTTTTAGTGTATATTTTTTTATAGAATAAATAAAGCGGAAAAACATTTATGCCAGATTTAGAGAGTAAAAACACATGGGTTTTTAACACTGAAGATGATGGTCCTAAGTGGAACCTATTTAAATCAGAAGTAATCTTAAGATTAGTTGTTTTTCTCATCGGATTAGTTGGATTATTCGCGATTGGATTTGCTATAGAAATAATCGTTCTAATTGTTAATCCAAACTTGCTTGACTCGGAATCAGATTTATATATCCAAGGGTTAGCGACTGTCAACACCACTCAATATCTAATTTTAATTGGGATATTTATATTTGTTTTATGGCCAAGATTGTTTGAATTAATTAAAAGGTTCAGATACTGGAAACACGTTATTGTTGGCTTAGGTTTTGGTGTTGCCGTTATTGGAATGACTATTCTTTATAACCTAGTAGTATCACAATTTGTCGAGATGGAAACTAACGCTAATGAGATAGCAGCAGAAAGTATGATAACTCAATATCCCGCTTTATCATTCTTCATCTTGGGTTTAGTTGGTCCAATCTGTGAAGAATTAACATATCGTTTTGGACTATTCAATATGCTAAAAAGGAAAAATAGGATATTAGCCTACATTATCTCATCATTAGTGTTTGGAATTATCCATTTTGATTTTACTGGTGATTTAGTTATAGAATTATTGAATTTGCCTGTCTATATCTTATGTGGATCACTCTTTGGAGCAGCATATGATCTCTGTGGTTTTGAGGGTTCATTAACTGCCCACATGACTAATAATATATACGCGGTAATTCTTACTTTAATAGAACATAAATAATATGGAAAATGAATTAAAATCATATAAAAAGTGGCAGATTTGTGATGGTTTTGCGCTAAAAATCATTGCTTTATTCACTATGACTCTTGACCATATTGCTGTGGTTGCTACTTACTTTGGTATTGGCAATACCGTATTTGATATATTTATGATTTTAGGTCGCATATCTCTACCCTTATTTTGTCTATTAATTGTTGAAGGTGTATTGCACACTAAATCATTTAAAATATATGCCTTAAGATTAGGCGTTATGGCTTTATTGATTTCAACCTTCTTAGCGATAGTTGGATATATTCCTTCTTTAGGTTTGGAACAAGCTAAATCATTTGGCAATATTTTTCTTGATTTATTAATAGGTGCGACCTTTATCTATTTTATTAAGAAAGATGGTTTAAAAAAGCTACTTTCGTTATTACCATTACTATTCGTTTCCCTTTCTTTTGCCGCTAATAAATATGAGGCTACCACTGGAGCAGTTGTCCATTGGTTTCCATTCTTTTTAAGGACACAATATGATTTCATCTCTTTTGCCTTCATATTGGTTTTCTATCTCGCTTATTTAATTAAAGATATATATTTTAAAGCTAGAACAAGTAACGAAGGAGTGTCCATAGATTTATATGCTGGGACTGATATTGAAAGAGTTGTAATAAATACAATTTCTTTTGTTCTCTTCATAACAATTGTGCTTTTGTTCCATGTTTTTAGTGGCGTTTTGACCGCCAAATATTATGACACCCAAATATTCGCGTTATTTGCTGGTGCATTTGTTTTGCTTTATAACGGGCAAAGAGGGTATAATAGCAAATATTTCCAGTATGGTGGGTATATTTATTACCCAATTCACATATTGGTAATTGCATTAATTTTCTATCTATTATATTTATAGGAGGACAAAACAATGATTGATTATATTAATGATCAAGATAAGTTTGATGAATTTATTAAAGATGGAACTGTTTTAATAGATTTCTTTGCTACATGGTGTGGACCATGCAAGATGCTTTCACCTGTTATTGAACAAGTTGAAAAAGAACAACCAGAATTAAAGATTGTCAAAGTTGATGTCGATGAAGCTCCAATGATTGCTGCTAAATATGGTATCCAAGCCATTCCAACTCTTTATTTATTAAAAGATGGCAAGATTGTTGATAAGAGAATGGGATATATCAACAAGAATCAACTTGAAAGTTTTCTCGCTAAATAGTTTGAAAAATATCCACTAGCGGTTATATAATATACCGCGGTGATGCAGGCGTAGTTCAATGGTAGAACTTCAGCCTTCCAAGCTGATCACGCGGGTTCGATTCCCGTCGCCTGCTCCAGATGCATTGAAAAGGGGCTGTTAAGAAATTAAAATCTTAACACCCTTTTCTTTTGGTAAACAACTACGTTGTTAAGAAATTATTTATTTGCTCTTTTATATGATTTTCTTAGCGTTTCATTTTTACCTTTTCTTGGCTTTTTATTCAAAATTTTCTCAATATTTAT
>CAJOLV010000013.1 GCA_905235515.1 uncultured Bacilli bacterium
GCTGCTTAAAAATATCCTTTCTGGTTTGGCAAAAATATGATACCACAAAAAGAAAAAGCGCTGATGGTTAATCATCAACACTTTGCTTTATTGGCCTGTTGCAAAATAAAAGAGGGAATTTAATCCCTCTAATATCTTGTTAGCTAATTATTTAACGTTCTTCTTTGCTAATTTCACTAAATCGGCAAAGGCTTTTGGATCGTTAATTGCTAATTCTGAGAGCATTTTACGGTTAATGTTAACTTTTGCTTCTTTTAAACCGAACATGAATTTGCTATAGGAAATGTCGTTTAAGCGGCAGGCAGCGTTGATACGTCTGATCCATAATTTTCTATAGTCTCTTTTAAGTTTACGACGATCAATATACGCATAGCGTAAGCTGTGCATAACTTGCTCTTTAGCGGTTTTAAAGAGTAAGTGTTTGCTTCCGAAGTAACCGGAGGCTCTTTTTAAAACTCTCTTGCGGCGTGCGTGTGTAACGGTGCCACCTTTAACTCTTGCCATTATCGATTACCTCCTTACTTGACGATGAGGAACTTAATTCTCTTATAGTCGGACTTGTGGACAAGGCCAGCTTTCATTAAGTGTCTCTTTTGTTTTGTTGTTTTGTGTGGGGCTAAATGTGAACGGTATGCATGACCACGGACAACTTTACCGGTGCCTGTAACCTTAATACGCTTCATTAAAGCGCGTTTGCTTTTCATTTTTGGCATAACTAGTTTCCTCCTACTTTATTTGTTTTTCTTTGGTGCGAGGATTGCGTACATCCACTTTCCTTCCATCGCACTTGGTTTCTCGACTACTGCGTAGTCACTTAATAAAGCGATAAACTTATCCATAGCTTCTTGACCGACTTCAATGTGAGTCATTTGACGGCCTCTGAAGCGAACACCAACTTTAACTTTATTGCCTTCTTGAATGAATCTAATGGCAGCGCGTGCTTTTGTTTCCATATCATGCGCGCCGATTTGGGGAGTTAATTGAATTTCTTTAACTTCGATGATGCGTTGATTTTTCTTCGCTTCTTTAGCTTTCTTTTGTTGCTCGAAGCGGTATTTCCCATAATTGAGAAGTTTGCATACTGGTGGTTCTGCTTTTGGAGAAACACACACGAGATCTAATTCATATTCGTTAGCTTTTAATTGAGCTTCACGAGATGACATAACTCCTAGTTGTTCACCATTTGGGCCAATGAGTCGAACACTTGGAAAACGAACAGATTCATTAATTAATTCACTCTGTTGCTTGTTAGGTTTCTTTTGGTTGTTGTTCGGTACGATAAGTATCACTCTCCTTTGCTAAAAAAACGGATGCATAGTGCACCCGTTAACAAATCTAGCCCTAGAGATGTAGTGTTAAGCCAACTGACTTTTGTCGGTCTGGCGAGAAGCGGGTGCCTCTGCTTTCTACTGTTTTTGCGTGATTGATAATATCACTTAATAATATTATTAGTCAACAATTTCTTTTTCACTTATCAATAGATAAAAGGAAAACATCATTTTTAATAACACTTCTAATCAAAAATAAATATTTTTAAGTAACTAGTTTTCATATAAGCGATGTGATTGTGTCCATTATTCAAAAACAACTAAATTACATTGTGAAAAAATCCTTTCCGAAGGCAAATAAACTCATAAAACACTGAACCAATTATTTACTAGTAAATAAAGAATACCGAGAAAAAATTAACTCGGTATTTTTTGGCTAAAAATATGTAATTAAAATTGCAAAGGGTCGTACGCTCGTGTATGATATCAATAGTTTAGAGGAAAAACCAATATATGAAAATGTTCGATTTAAAAGGAACAGTTTTGGCTTTAACTACCCCAAATATTGTATCATTACTCAATTCTATTGAACTCTATAGGGGGAAGACATTAGTAGTTTCTAATTTAAAGAAGCTCGATGCCTTAAAGAAAATTGCCCGTAAAAGTGGGGCTATTGCATCTAATTATTTAGGAAACGTTTTCCTTTCTGATAATGAAGAAAAAGATTTATTTGAAAAGGGCAAGCACCCTTCTACTTTTCCCCAACATATTGTTAAAGGTTATTGTGAAGCATTAGATTTAATCGATAAGGTATATAAATTTCAACCATTTGATCGCTCTTTTGTATCGACTTTACATTTTTATATGTATCGCGTTTATAACCAAGAGATTGGTGGTAAATTTAAAGACACTCAAAACTATATCCAAGAGATGATGCCAGATGGCAATTATCATACGATTTTTGTTCCTGCTGCACCGGAAGAAGTTGTTCCGTTATTAGATAATTTAATTTATCAATTCAACTTATTAGCGGCCGATGAAGAAGTGAACAAACTATTACTCATTTCTGCGTTCTTATTAGACTTTATGTGTATCCATCCATATAGCCATGGCAATGGACGTTTATCGAGATTAATTCTTAATTTCTTATTGAAGAAATTCGGATATATGATTGATGATTATTACTCACTATCTTATATTATCAAACAAAGAATTGGCGACTATATTGATGCCTTTGAAGCCAGCGCTCACGGATGGGAAGAAAACACAAATGATTATTCAATTTACGTTTCCTTCTTGTTAAGAAGCATATTAGAAGGTTATCATAAATTAGATTACATCTTAGAAGTTAACGGCATGCCCGGCACTGCTGAAGAAAAAATCTATAAGGTCGTTAATGATAGCGCCACCCCAATTACTAAACAAGTGGTGCAAAACATCTTATATTCAACGTCCCCAGCGACAATTGAAAAATCCTTAGCCTCATTACAAAAGGCCGGCAAGATTCAATTGATCACCAAAGGTCGTTACTCAAAATATTTTAGAATGTAATTAAGGAGATTGAACATGGCAAAAGTATTTGAAGCTAAAAACATTCGCAACGTCGTTGTATTAGGTCACCAATCCAGTGGTAAGACCTCATTAACAGAAGGATTAGCCTTTGTTAGTGGTGGAATCGGTGTCAAAGGTGAGGTGGAAAAGAAAAACACATTATCTGACTACACAGCAGAAGAACAAAGAAGAGGTTCCTCTACTCAAGCGGCAGTCATCCCAGTCATTTATAGAGACCACAAAGTCAATATTATTGACATTCCTGGCAATGATGACTTCATCGGTGAAGTTATCGGTGTGACAAAAATTGTCAAAGGCGCTATTTTGATGGTTGATGCCTCTGTCGGTGTGCAAGTTGGTACAGTTAAACATTGGCAACAATTAAAGAGGCATCATATTCCAACCTTCATCTTTATCAATAAGATGGATAAAGAAAATGTCAACTTTGATGAAGTGTTAGATGAAATTAGAGAAAAATTAGGCAAACAAGCCGTTCCATTCGCTTATCCATTAGGTCATGATGCGAGCTTTGATGGCTTTGCCAATTGTGTTGATATGAAAGCTTTCAAGTTCTCTGGCAAAGATAGAACAGAAGTCGATATCCACGAAGATAAAAAAGCAAAAGTTCAAGAACTCCACGATGTCATCGTTGAAGAAGTCGCTAAGACTGACGATGCATTATTAGATAAATTCTTTATGGGTGAAGAATTCACACCAGAAGAAATCCAAGGCGCTTTAAGAAAAGGTGTCTTAGCCGGTGAAATCGTTCCAGTATTAGTTGGTGCTTCCACCAAGAATATTGGCTTAAAAACATTATTAGATATGTTTATCGATTTCTTACCATCACCAGCTGATTTAGGCGCATTTGAAGCCACTGATGATAATGGCAAACCAGTCGAAAGAAAAACTGATGATAATGAACCATTCTCCGCTTATGTCTTTAAGACAGTTGTCGACCCGTATTCAGGCGTCATTAACTTAATTAAAGTTAACAGTGGTGTCCTCCATAGTGGTGATGATGTCTATGTTAATAATGGCACTCAAAGAGTCTCTATGCTCTATAGTATGTGTGGCAAGAAATTAGATTCCATTACTGAAGTTCACGCTGGCGATATCGCTGCTATCACCCGTTTAGATGGCGTTGCTTCTGGTATGAGCTTATCTAATCCAAAGAACGTTACAATTTATAAACCAGCCCATTATCCAACCGCAGTTATCTTCAAAGCCATTGAAATCAAAAATAAGAACGATGAATCTAAATTAGGTCCAGCACTTCAAAAGATTCAATTAGAAGATCCATGTGTGGAAGTTAAACGTAACAATGAAACTAAGCAATTATTATTAGGTGGTGTTTCTAACTCCCATATCGACTTCGTCTTAGGTAAATTAAAAGATATCTATAAGATCGAAGTTGGCACCTCCCCAATGAAAGTTGTCTATCGCGAATCTATTAAAGCCACCGCAGAAGGTGATGGCCGTTATGTCAAACAATCTGGTGGTAGTGGATTCTATGGTGTTGTAAAGATGAGATTTGAACCAACACAAGGTGAATCTGAATTCGCTGAAGAAGTCTTCGGTGGTGCGGTTCCAAAGAACTACTTCCCAGCTGTTGAAAAAGGTTTCTTTGAAGCCCTCAATAGTGGTCTACTCGCTGGCTTCCCAGTCATCGGAGTTAAAGGTGTCTTAGTCGATGGTAAATATCACCCAGTCGATAGTAACGAACAAGCCTTCAAGATGGCCGGTATCTTAGCCTTCAAGGATGCATACATGAAATGTAAACCAATCATTCTTGAACCAATCATGAGAATTCACGTCGTTGCTCCAAGCCAATACACTGGTGATATGATGTCCGACTTAAATACCAGACGTGCTCGTATCCAAAATATGGAAGAACACGATGGTAACCAAGATATCGAAGCTTTAGTTCCAGAAGCCGAAATCATTGACTACGCAACTCAATTAAAGTCTATTACACAAGCTTCTGGTTACTTCACCAGAGAATTTGAAGACTACGAAGAAGTCCCAGAATTCTTAAAAGAAAAAGTTATTAAGGAAAATAAAGTTTCCGAACAATAATCAATTACAATTATTAAACAATCCAGGCAGTCAAATGTCTGGATTTTTTCTTGTCTAAGTGGAAAAGAAAAATGTGGAAAAAAGTATCCACATATTTATATTAACTATATTTAATTTATTTATTACTAAAGTATTAACTAAATATAAATATATGGATAACTCTGTGGACAAAAAATAAGTGTTGAATTTATCCAAATTAACCCCATAAAATAGTGGCGTCCTATGAGTAAGAAAACTGATTTAAAAAATGTGAATGATTCCCTGATTGAAGCTATAAAATCCCTTCCTAACCCCATGTTTGATAGTAAGCACAATCTTGAAATTTATATTGAGGGAAATGCGAGAAGCAATCAAACTAGAGTCGAACATATCGTACAAAAAAGGCACGATTTAAAAGTAAGAGATATCGAATCTGTGTTTGAAGGAATTAAAAAGTATTATTTGTATGTAAAAGACCCTGTATACAAAGATACTTTCAACTATTACATTGTTAGAAAAGGACAAGATAAAGGGTTTATAAAAGTATCAATACAAATAGACCATAGAAACCCAAAAAGAGCATGGATTAAAACCATATATATCACTTATCGCATTAAATAGTTTTATCAACTTTCTAAAAGTTTGATATAATACAAATGTCAGAGGTGGAGAACCAGTGTACGACCACGACGCATTCCTTCGGGAATGGATGCAGCGTTCCGGAATGTTAACTGCTCCGGCTGACGAGATTATTCAGAGGTGGAGAACCAGTGTACGACCACGACGCGCCTTGATAAGAGGCGGATGCAGCGATCCAGGATGTTAACTGCCCTGGCTGAAGGTCTTAGTAAAGAGATGTCCTGATGGACATTTTTTGTTACTGCCAACAATTTAATCACAGCAATAAAGCAACAAAAGAAATATAAATAGCAACAAAAATATATTTTAATCTTATTCCTTAATTAATAATATAAAATTATAAATATGCATGAAAGGAGTCTAACTTTATGAAAAAATGTGTATTTTTGATGTGCGCATTGTTTTTAGGTGCTGGCGCTTTAGCTGGTGCTAATAGAGGTGGCGCTAAGGTCGCTCGTGCAGATGCGCCTAAAACTGATTTTCAATATTTAAACAAAGTTTTAGCCGACTTTGATTTTGAAGATTTAGAACTTGGTGCTACAGATGTATTTGATGCCACAGGTTTTTGGAGCGATGGTTCAATTAAGGTTGTCGAATCGAATGGATCGAAAGCCATTGAATTTAAGAACGTAGGTGCTGCTCTCGGTGGAATCCGTAGTGATTTTTATGGAGATTTTGTAGATGGAAAAACTTACCGCGTTGAATTTGATAGTGTTATCGAATCAGAAACAGGCGTAGTTCAAATTGATTTCCATGAAACTAATTACTGGACAAGTTTCTTTGTTACAAAGAATAGTGCTTATAAAAATCCAAGTGGCAATGACACAGTTAAAAACGTCCAATGGGTTAACGGGCATGTCACATTAGACATTGTTAGCAATCCCGGTAATCACTGGTTTAGCATTTATAATTCAGGTTTAGGAGAAAATGAAACCTTCATAGTGGATAATTTCAAAATCTATTCAGTAGAAACGGAAACTTTCCATCAAAATTTTGGCACAAATTTGAACCAAACATATCTCGAAAACTTTGCTTCATTAGAATCTGCGACATTAACAAGTGGACAAAAAGTTGCTCATTTCTATAACAACAATTCAACAGCGGCATCTTGGCCAGTAATGTACTTTAATCAATTACCAGCTTTTGAAGCTGGGCACCAATATAGAATTGTTATTGGCTATGCCGAAGCACCAGTATACGATGAATATTATATTAATATGGTTGGAAACTGGGGAGGTCACACAACATTCTCAATTAGAAAAGATGGCTCACAATATAAAGACAATGATGTTGATGATTGCACCTTAGTGCATTCTTCAGAAATGTTAGTTATTGATTTCAATTGTGTTGCCGCACTTTCTGAACAACAAATCAGATTCTGTGTTTATGCTAATACTGGCACAGATATGGATTTCAAATTTAGTGAATTCACAATTTATGATTTAAATAAAGTTGCTGCTAGAGAGGAAGCAATTGCAACATATAAGGACACCGCAAAAGACCAACTCGATAATTGGAAAACAGCGCACCTTGCTGAATATCGCGAAGCACAACAAACATTAATTACTGATGATATTAGCTCTGCAGAGACAGCGATTGATGCTGCTGTTAATGAAGCCGCTGTTGATGAAATTGTGACCAAATTATTCGAAGACCTTGCAGAAATTAAAACTGCTGCTCAATACGAAGCTGAAGAAGCCGCTGCTGCATTAGAACAAGCTAAAACTGCTGCTAAAGCAGAATTAGCTAGTTATGTCGATGAAAATGATTATTATGAAGCTGAATGGACAACCATTCAAACCATTATTAGTGAAGCTAATAGTGGAATCGATAATGCTTCCACAATTGAAGATGTTGAAAACTATGTCGCTTTTGCAAAACTTTTAATTAATTTGGAATATACGAAAGCACAAAAAGATTTAAGAACTGCTATGGATAATGCTAGAAATGCATTAGACGCTACTGATCTCACAGCCTATCGTGAAGCAGAAAGAGCCCAAGTTAAAGAATTAATTGCTGCTGGTAAAGGCGCTATTGAAGCTTGCTCAACTGTCGAAGAGGTCGCTACTGAATTGGCAAACTATCAAGCTTTAATCGCTGCAGTTAAGACTGCTGCTCAATACGAAGATGAAGAAGCCGCTGCATTAGAACAAGCCAAAACTGCTGCTAAAGCAGAATTAGAAGGTTATAAAAATGCTGATGATTATCGTGAAGCAGAACAAGCTCAACTAGCAACTATTATTTCTGATGGTAAAGTCGCTATTGATGCTGCTACAAGTAAAGCTGGTGTTGCTAGTGCATTAGCCGCTGCTAAAGCACAAGCCGATGCTTTAAAAACAAAAGCTCAATATGAAGAGGAAGAGGCTCAACCAGAACCAGAACAACCAGAAAAGAAAGGTTGTGGTAGTAGTGTTGTCGCTGCCTCTGCATTAATCTCTACTCTTGCTTTAGCAGGATTCGGATTACTCTTCTCCAGAAAGAGAAAACAAAACTAATCACTAACCATTAGTGTTAACTAGGGGACCCTTCGGGTCCTCTTTTAATATGTTTACAATTATGTTGTTATAATTATTATTTTTGTTGTTAAATTAAAATATGGATTATATTAAAACGAATCTCATCATTGACACTGATATTGGTGAAGATATTGATGACACTTGGGCATTGGTATTTTTACTATCTTCGCAATTTGTTGATGTTAAACTCATCTCTGTTTCTACTGGAGATGTTAACTATAAAGCTACTTTAGTAGCAAAGATTCTAACTCTTCTACATATGACTCATATTCCTATTTGTTTAGGAAAGAGTTCTTCTATTGAAGAATATTCCCAAAAAGCGTGGCTAAATGATTTTAATTTGTCATCATATGAAGGGATTATTTATAAGAATTTTGAAGAACCTTATCGTAAGGTTATTGATGAATCACAAAATATCACCATATTAGAGCTTGCTCCAATGTCTACATTAGCAAGTATTAAAAACTTATTAGAGAATCAACGCGTCAAAGTGATTGCAATGGCGGGATCAATATATCACGGTTATTTTAATAGCAAAGAACCATCTATTGAATGTAATGTTGTTAGAGATATAGAGGCCGCAAAAGCAATCTTCAATTCCAAAATTAATATAACGTTAGTGCCTCTAGATATTTGTGGTGACTTTATCGTTAATGGAGATAACTACCAAAATATTTTAAATAGTAAAAATATTCGTTCTCGCATAGTTATTGAAAACTATCAAGTCTGGAGTAAGAAGTATAAAGGAAACGCTAATGCGTTTAATCCAAAACAATCATCATCTATTCTTTACGACTTATTAGCGTCTTTTGTCCTTTTGTTCCCACAATATTTTGATTATCTCCATTTACCAATCACTATTACAGATGATGGCCATACCTCAGTGCAAGGAAATAGAATGGTTAATGTCGCAATAAAAAAACATAAAACAGATGCGATGTTCCTCACGCTTGTGGAAAGAACTAATACTGATATTGAAACAAATAAAAGAATTCTCAAATTATCTGTCGAAGGAATTTATTCTTTAACATATGTTTTACAAACCACTAATCCGACATTATTTGTGACAGAAGTAGGTTGGGAGCAAAGACATCATGGCTCTAATTTTGGTCCTTTAGAAAGAGATTATTATATTTTACATGTTGTCGAAAAAGGCAAAGGCGTTTTAGATGTTGATGGGAAGAAATCTCCATTTAAAGAAGGGGATATATTCTTAGTTCCTCCACACACGAAAGTGGCCTATTCCGCAGATGAAAATGATCCTTGTTTATATCATTGGGTCGCTTATAGTGGGTTATTTGCTAATGAATTAACGGTTAAAACAGGTCTCACTATCAGTGATACTTATGTTATTTCACCAATCAAATTTGCCAGTGTGCTACAAAAGATTAAAGAGATGAATGAAATTGCCACTAATATCAGTGGTGTAGAATTTAAACTCCTCGGTCATCTATATATTTTGTTTTCTGAATTATTTAATGAAAACGAACCTCTTGTATTACAAGATAAGAATCATGTTAATAAAGCAATTGAATATTTGCAAATGCATTATCAAGAAGAACTTCGCATTAATGATTTAGCAAAACACCTTTTATTAGACCGCACATATTTATATCGTTTATTCAAACAACAAACTGGTTTAAGTATTAAAGAATATTTAATCAATTTAAGAATTGAAAAAGCTAAAGATTTAATCGCAAATACAAATCAATCATTACATGCGATATCTGTTTTAGTGGGCTATTCTAGCTATTTATCATTTTCCAACACTTTTAAAGATAAAGTGAAAATGACCCCTAATGTTTTTAGAAAAATACATAAACAACAAAAATAATACTATAAACAACAATTTTATATTTTTTGTGCTTAATTAAATATATTAATATATTATTAGAAGAAAAGTTGATTTGAGGTGAATTTATGAAAAAAAGACTTCATTTTGTTTTATTTGGTATTGCTTTAATGTGCACCGCATTAACTGCTTGTGGTGAAGGTGGTGGTCAAAGAGATAGAAAAGGCGGTTTAAAAGTTTTGACTTATTTGACAAGCGCTGATTCTACAGCCTATGCCACTGTTTTAAATAAGGTTATTGCAGACTTTAACGCTATTATTGAACCAGAGGGTTATAAGATTGAAACAGAAACTCCTGGGGATTCTTATTACACATCTTTAGCGAATAAATTCTCTAGTAGAAACGCTCCTGATATTTTCATGATGGAAGAAGGCTCATTTAATGGTTTTTCTGATTTATTACTCCCATTAGATGAGTTTTTAGATGCATCTTCTGTTTTACATAGAACTGATTTATGGGATTTAAATAATTTCTATAAGAACAAAGATGGCAAATTAACATGCTTAATTAAAGACTTCTCTCCAGACTTTATGCTCATTTATAACAAATCCGTTTTAAATGCTTATAATGAGTCGCATCCTGGTAAGACATTTACCATTTCTGAAACAGAACCAATGAGTTGGTCTGAATATTATGAAATGTGTAGCACAATTCAAAAAGAAATGGGCTTAGAATATGGTTCATCTTTAGGTTTTGAAGGTGTTAAACACTTACACGAACTCGTTCAATCAACCGGCTCTTCAATGTATATCAACAACGACACTAATGTGAATAAATCTAACGCCAATCTCCAAGCAGCTTTTAAACTCTTCTGTGCTTTACAAAAAGATAAAGCCATGGAATTCCCAGAATATTATGGTTTAAACGCTTTTGCTGCTGAAGATGGCAAAAACGAAGGCAAAGCTCCAGGTAGTTATACTTCTGGTAGCCAAACTAGTGAACAACAATTATTTATACAAGGTAGATGTTTCTCCATTTTTAATGGCTTATATGCCTTTGCCTCTTATGACTTCTACGGCATTAAGAATTTTGAATATGGTATCGCTCCACACCCAGTAATGAATAAGGGCCAAGGTGCCTTTGGCACAACTAGTGCGATGGTCTCTCACGCTATTAGTAAAACTACTAAGTATAAAGACATTGCTTGGAGATTCTTGGAATATTATCAAACCACTGGTATTGAACAATTTGCAAGAATTGCCTACAACATTCCAGGCAATAAAACCATTGCAGGTAGTGATAATTTCTTAAAGAATGATAATCCGAAGGTGGAATATCTTGCTAACTATTTCTATAACTTTGTCAATAGTGGTGCTTGCACTTATACAGTTTATAACAGCAAGATTTCTTATGATGTTATTCAAACTAACTTCAACGCTCAACTTGCCAAATATTACGATGGCAGATTAGACTTCAACTCTCTATTAAATGAAATTGATACCGCAATTCATAACTCCGCTATTCTTTAATTAAACAATTATGAACCTAACTAGAAGATTTATCTTTCTAAAGAAAAGCCGTTTAGGTAAACGCGAAAACGCTGCTTTCTTCCTTTATATCCTTCCATGGATAATTGGCTTTTCTTTGTTCACAATTGTCCCGATGTGCGCATCGCTTTATTATTCCTTCCACACCGTATCAATTATTGATATTTCTTCTGATAGTTATACTTATGTCGGTTTAGACAACTATCGAGCAGTATTCCAAGACAAGATGTATATGTCTTCTATTGGTAATACTTTCTTCTACGCTTTTACTAAAACTGGTTTGATTCTTGTTTTATCTTTGTTACTCGCTTTATTTATCAATACAGCGTTTAAAGGTAATAAGATTGTGAGAATTCTTATCTATTTACCAGCGATTGTGCCAGGAGTTGCCTCAATTATTATTTGGAGCCAACTATTCTCTAAGGATTTTTCCTTACTCAATTACTTTTTATCATTCTTTGGTATTCCGGCGATTAACTGGACTAATTACAACACACAGATGGCAAGTGTCATTTTAATGGGTGTTTGGGGTGGCTTAGGACCACAAATGCTCATTATTTTAGCGGCTTTACAAAATGTGCCAAGTGAAATCATTGAAGCGGCAAAGATGGATGGTGCAGGCCCATTTAAACGTTTCTTCCATATTACTTTACCTTGTATTGGACCGACTCTTTTCTTCTTATCTTTAACAGGAATTATCGGCGGTTTACAAGCTTACGCGGAGATGCAATTACTCTTTGGTGTCGGTACAGATAGAACAATGACTATGGCGTGGAATATCGTTTTACATGCGATGAGTTATAACGGCGCAAAAACTATGGGTTACGCTTGTGCCCAAGCCTGGGTGCTCTTTTTAATCATCCTTTGTTTCACTGCAGTTTATTTCATCGCCACCAAAAGATTATTGCCAAATAACGAAAAGAGATAATATGACACTTAAGACGAGACTTTTCATTATGAAAAAGCATATCCAGAATTCTCCTGGATTATCTCCTCGTGCCAAGAAGATTATTAAAAATGTCCTCTTGCTCCTTTTGGGCTTATTCATTGGTGCTTTCTTATCCGTTCCATTTTTTTGGATGTTCTATTGCGCTTTCAAGGAAAGTACAAAGGATATTTATATCATGCCGCCAAGCATGCCTAACTTGTTTAATTTTACAAACTTTAAAGAATTCTTAACTGACACTCCATTCTTAAATCAATTAAAGAACACAATTATTGTTGTCTCAACATCGATGTTTTTAAGTATTGGTGCAACTATCTTTGTTGCCTATGGTTTCGCTAGATTTAATGGTCGTGGCAAAAAGATTTTCTTCGGCTTACTATTATCCACAATGATGCTTCCATGGGTTGTCACAATGGTGCCAGCCTATATCCTATTTGCCAATTTAGGAATGGTGGAAAATGAAGTCTTCCCGTGGATGCCTTTAGTCATCCCGTGTATAGGTGGATCTGCCTATAATATTTTCTTACTTAAACAATTTATTGAAGGAATTCCAAAGGAATTAGATGAAGCTGCAAAGATTGATGGCTGTGGTTCCTTTAGAATTCTTTTTAAAATCTTATTACCGAATTGCTTACCAATTTTAGCAACAATTGTCATTTTCTCATTTATCGGAACTTGGGGAGATTATATTGGCCCATCAATTTATTTAACAAATCCAGATAATTACACTCTTGCATTAGGCATTCAATATTTAAAGAATCAATCCGCAGCAGGAGTGATGAATTGGCCGTTAGTGATGGCTGGATGTGCCATCTATTCTATCCCAATCATTATTATCTTTGCCACATGTCAAAAAGCTTATGTCCGCGGCGCGATTGGAAGCGCAATTAAATAAAAGGAGGACGAAACTCTATGAAAAAACTTGTTTTTGCTACAGCGGTGGTAGGACTTCTTTCTTTAGGAGCTTTTGCAGGTTCTACAAAATCTGTCATAGCGGAAGATGAAGAAGACATCTTGTACTACGCTGATTTTGAAGGGAAAGTGGTTAACGCTAATGTTCCACCAGATAAGGTCACAGACTTCATTTGGGCACAAGAATATTTAAACTGCAAAACCGAAACGCATAATGGTAGCAACATGCTCTACATGAAAGCTGCTAATAGGGCCAATGATTTCTCTGCCTTTGGTGGTTTTGGAACCGCTTCGAAAAGCAATTTAGCAAAGCTAAGACAAGGTGAACCATATCAAGTTACTACCTATTTAGAATTTGGCAATGTCGATTTTGTCGAAGTTGAAGCCATTTGTGGTGGTAACAAATGGGGAGCGATTAAGGTATACGCTGATGGTAATATTCTCGCTGACCCAGGCGGAAACAATATTGTTGACGCTTCCTATAAAAACAATATTTTAGATTTTAAATTCACATATACATTTAACGTTGATGAGGGAGTGAATGGCTATATTACTTTTAAAGCCTTCAATTCAAATAATGGTTATTGTTATTTTGATAATAGTAAGATTGCCAAAGCTCCATGTGTTATGGAAGGTACTTTTGAACAATATCCAGCTGGTGGGTTTGATGGCAAAAACGACAGTGGTTTAAGAACTATTCTCTATACTCAAACTTCTGATATGATTTCCACTTCTGAGATCGTTGAACAAAATAGTAACAAATTCTTAAGAATTAGTTATGATTGTTCAGTCGATAACGAACAAGCTGTTTTCTATCTCAACAAAATGCAATTCTTGAATATGGATAGAGAATATATTTTCTCATTTAATTTAAATACACAAAATATTACCTCCTTATCTTTACGATACGGTGGTGCATGGATTAGTGAAGACCAACAAATTAATATTGATCCAGTTAATGGCACGATTGAAAAAGTTGGCGATAAGATTTTTGCTGTATCATTTGTTAATAATTTAGTGACAATTAGATATAAAGTCAGCCCTCTTGATGGTTCCCAAACAGATTCTTATCAATTTGAAGTAAGAGCGGTAGCCATTAACGGACAAAACGCTAAAATCGATATCGATAATACAAGATTTGAACAAATCCCAGTTTTATCTAGTATTTCAGTCAATCCACTTAACGCCAAAACTAAATTTGACTTTGGTGATACATTCACTTATGAAGGAATAGTGGTTACTGGTCATAATTCCGATGGCACGACAACTCCAATTAACGCTAGTGATTGTGAATATAGTGGTTACGATATGAATCAAGAAGGTAATCAAATTGTCTTTGTTACCTATCAAGAATTCCAAGCTTATTATCAAATTAATGTTTCACGTGTATTAAGTGATATGAGCATTGATACCACAAATGTGAAAAAGAATTATGGCTATGGCGAAAAACTTGATTTAACAGGTTTAGTGGTATCAGTCAGCTATGCTGATGGTGGACCAGGTGAAGTCTTACAACATAATGCTTTAACCCTTTACGGCTATGCCGTATTTGCTGGTGGTTTTGATTCCCACAAACAAGGAACATACACAATTGAAATTATATATAAACACTTAAAGAAATCATTCCAAGTGACAGTGTCCTTCGAAGAAGAATACGGCTTTGATGGTATTGGATATGAAGGGATTGGTGAGTAATGATGAAAAAGAGAATATTTGTTGCTGCAATGAGCGTGCTGATGGTTATGTCAATATCCGGATGCCGCAAAAAGAATACTCCAGATAATATCGCTAATGATGATATTCCATCTGGCTATGTGCAAAATTACACACAAGGTATTACTGGCCAACTCCACAATATTGGCATGGGTTGGAATGTTTTAGAGGAACAAACTGAATTAGGAAAACTTGATTTAGGAAAAAACGGCACTCTTCCAGAATGTGATAGTGTCGGCATTCAAACCTCTTGGGCATTAATTGAAAAAACACCTGGAGAATTTGATTGGTCTTTAATTGATCAAACCATTGATTATTGGGCCTCACAAGGCAAGAGGATTAATTTCCGTATTTGTACGGACTCTTTATCTTTGCCAGAAGTCTATTTTGGTGCGCCGAAATGGATTAACGAAGAACCATATAATGTTGATTATGAAGAGTATCAATATAGTGGTGATATGATGGCGAGAGTTAATGATTTAGCTGACCCAACATATCAAAGATTATTTGAAAACTTCATGGATAAACTCGCGGAAAGATATGTGGATAATCCATATTTAGATACAGTTGATATTAGAGGATATGGAATGTATGGCGAATGGCATAGTGGTCACTCTTTCAAAACTATGCAAGAAAGAATGGATACACTTGCTTACATTATTGATGAATATCAAAAACGTTTTGCCAAGAACGGCATTGAATTATGGCTATCCTGTTCTTGGGATTATCAAGGCATCAATAAAGATGGTAGCAGTGCGGCAACATATGGCAATTGCTCATATGATAATTATTTAGACTGGTCAAGCATTAGACATGCGATGTATTTACCAAATGTCGGTTATCGTCGTGATGGTCTAGCTGGTAATGGTTGTACAAAATATGCGACCGATGAAAAAGCCATTTCTGATCAATTTAGAAGTGGCAAAAAAGTTAGCTTCTGTGCGGAATATTTCATGGGTATCGCAAGATATAAAGATGGCTATCTCGGTATGTCACCAGTGGAGGCCACAGATGAATTATTATTCAAATCTCATATGAATTATTCCACCGCAATGGGTTGGGTCAATACTGAGGCAATCAATATTATTGAAAATGGTGATGCTGATGTATTTGATCGTGGTAATGAAAAAATGGGATATCGTTTTAAGGTTGAAAAAGCTTTATTCCCAGAAGGCGTCAAACAAGGAAAAACCGTGCATATCCTTACTACTTTATCAAATTCTGCAGTTGGACGCTTAACACGTGCAGGTTATAACGTGAGATTAATGCTTGTTGATAAAAACGGCAAAGTCAAACAATCTTATGATAATAAAGCCTACGATTTAAGAATCTTAGCTAATGGTGAAATTATGAATATTTATTCAGATTTCGTTATCGATTCAAATATCGCTGATGGTGAATACACTTTAACAATGGCGATTGTCGATAAAGATGGTCATCCAGCTATTAGACTAGCGCAAGTTGGCAATTATGATCAAAAGGTCTATCCATTAGGCAAAATTAAAATAGGTAATTATAAAGAATTAAAACCATTCGTGGAATCTTTGGATTATTCTTCTTTAAATAAGAAGAAACTCAATAAGAATAGCCACTACGAATTAACATTTGAATACACCCCAAGCCTTAAATTAAAAGACTATTTAATGGGTGATGATAATGGCTTTGAAGTAAGAGTTACTAATGGTAAAGATTATATTACAGTTTTAAATTGGCAAGATGTCAGCGAAGAAAAATCCATTAAGACAGTCACATTCTCTACATTAGGTTTTTCTAATCCAAGAGTGGAAATTGTTGGTACTGGTGTTTACGAAAATAAAATTGCGATTGGTGAATGTAAACTCGTCGAATCTAAAGGTTATTTGTCTCAATTTGATAGCAACTACGATTTATTGTCTACAAATAATGTTTGGTATAGTGATAATGAAAACGCTGATGTATTAGATAGTGGCATTAATGGTGGTGCTGCTATTAGCTTGCACGCTTCTACACCTCACCAATTCTCTGATGCATTATATTCTGATCCAAGCTTATTAAAATTGAGAAATAATACTTCCTATACAATTTCTTTCGACACAAAAGGTGATTTAGTTGGTGGTAATGGTGCTTACTATTTCCTAAAGTTAGTCGGTGATGGTGTTGAAGATAAGATGATTGCTGAATGGTATGACCGTCCAGACGAACCACAAACCAATAAAACATATTCATTTATGACTGGTTCAGGTAGCAACTTACGCTTAGTCTTTGGCGTTAAGAACATCGGTGGTTATTTCATCAATAACATCAATATCTTAGAAAACGCCAAAGGAACATTAGTAACTGGTTCAGATCATGGAGTGGAAAGGAACGTCCGTCCATTTGATGAAGAAAGACAAGCAGCGGATTATGTAGAAGGCTTTGAAAATGGCAATTTACATGATGGCAAGTTCACATATGGATTCAATCGTTGGGGTTGTTTAACTAACGCAAAAGATGAAGTCATTACTGGTAATTTCTCAATGAGTTCTAGAGTTGAAAAAGAAACATATAAGGCTTTTAAGGATAACAACTGGTTCGAGTTTATGTATTCTGATGCAAAATACTATAAATTTGAAGCTAACGCTCGATATAAGATTACTTTTAAATATAAAGTGGTTGAAAAGATAGTTTTAAATACGGATCCAGATACAGCGGGTTATGTCTATATGTGTTTTAGATCCAGTAAAGGTTCAAGCGCTGATGTGAAATTTGGTGGTAATGTTGAACCAGGTGTTTTGAAGAATTTCACAACATATATCAATAATGTTGATGCCTTAGATTCTTATTTCTTAATGGGTGTCTATGGAAGAGGAGTCATCGTTATCGATGATATTCTTATCCAAAAAGCAAATTAGGTTTTATTTCACGAAGGTGAATTAAACATAAAGGAGGATTTATGAAAAATCTCAAGTTAGCTATTTTACCATTATTAGCATTAGGTATTGGCGCATTAATTGGCGCTAACCAAATCAAGAAAGCTAATGCTACAGATGAACAAGTTCCACTTGTGGCAGTAGGCCAAGCCTATCAGTATGATTTCGATGAATTCGATGATGGTTCATTAACCCCAGATGAATTATATGCTGGCGGATTATTATGGGCTAGAGAGGATGTCGATTTAGCAATTCGTAGTGTCGGAAATGATGATTCTCAGACAAAATATCTTGACATGACTATTGTCAGTGATGATGGCGGAGGATATGCTAGAATGCTTGGTATCGGTTCAAATGGAGGTTTAAAAAACCTCAAAGCAGGAAGAGCATATCAAATCTCTATGGATATTGATCTTTCTGGTGTTACAAGTGAGACAAGTGACCTCAATATTGAATATACTTCAGATGGTTTCTGGACTGGTGTTGGCATTCGTAATGGCGTTATGAGACCATTAGATGCAAACAATGTTCGTGATTTATATTATGATGCAGAAGGCCATGCTCTTTCATTTAGCTTTTTAGCAAGAGAACAAGCATTTCAAGAACCAAACGTTAGACCATATATTAAAATCACTATGTGTAATGCTGAAAATAGTGATGTAGTAACATTAGGTAGTTTTACAATTACTGAAAGCGCTACTTATAGTGAGTTCTTTTCCAATTATTCAGTTGGTACTGAAGCTCCTATGGATAACGTCTCCTCAATTACTAACGTCTATAACGCCAACCTTGATTATGTCAAGATTGATAAAAACGAAGATGACAAACATTATTTACACATTAAACACAATAATGAATCTAGTGAAAGTGTTTGGAAAAATTTCTATTTCAATAGATTGACTGATTTGGTCGATGGCCATGTTTATCGTTTCATAATTGAATTTTTATCTAATGAACATAATTTCCAAGAAATGTACGTTAAATATAATGATACAGGCGATGCATGCAATACATTTTTACCAAATGGCACAATTGCTAGTTGGAGTGCCCCAAGTGAATATTTAACTAATCCACATTGGGATGGGACAACCTTGTATCAAGATATCCGCTTTACATCTACTAAAAATGCTGATTGGTGGCAACAAGTTGCCATTCAATTCTGTATCCCTGCAAATACTGAATTAGATGTGAAGATTTCTAATTACCTTTTATTCGACCTCACTGAATTAGGTTCAACAGAAATTGAAGCAAGTGGTGCTGATAGTTTTGTTTTAGGAACTGAATATAGCAAGGATGGTCTAAATGTGAATTTTATTAGAGGAGAAGAAAAAGTTCCTTATGAATGGTTTGAAGTTGATTCATCTGCTTTTAATAAAGATACAATCGGAGAATATGATATTACCGTCAGAGTTAGTGATGGTGTCTATAGTTTACAAACCACATATAAGGCCTCAGTTCATAATAACAATGCCTCTATTGAAATGAAGTCCAACCCTAATAAAGTGGAGTATCAATATAATGAAGAATTAGATCTCACTGGTGCAAAGATTAATTTAGTAAAAGAAAATGGTGACAAAACCGAAGTTGATGTTACAGCAGATATGGTTTCTGGTTATAACAAAGAACAAGTCGGTGAGCAAACAATTACTGTTACATATCTTGAATTTACCACAACATTTAAAGTAAATGTTTCTGATTATATTACTGGAATCGTTCTTAAATCTGCTCCAAGTAAAGTTACTTATGAAAAAGGTGATGAACTCGCTTTAGCAGGTGCTGTTGTTACAGTCAATAAAGCAAGTGGTGCAACAGAAGATGTTAATGTCACAGCCGCTATGGTTTCTGGCTATAACAAAGACCAATTAGGTGAGCAAACTATCACAGTGACATATGAAGGCTTTACCGCCACGTTTAAAGTCACAGTGAATGAAAAAGTGACACCTCAACCAGAGCCACAACCAGAACCTCAACCTGAACCACAACCAGAGCCAGCACCAGCTAAGAAAGGTTGCGGTAGCAGCGTTATCGCCGCTAGTGCCTTAATTTCTGTTCTATCAATCGCTGGAGTAGCCTTATTAACTCTTAAAAAGAAAGAAAAATAATTAGGTATTAAGTATGTTTCCAGGAAACAAAAGAAAAGCATTGACGTTTTCATTTGACGATGGGGTTATCCAAGATCGTCGCTTGGTGCAATTATTTAATAAATATGGTTTCAAATGCACATGGAATTTAAATTCTTTATCTTTTGACCTCCCTGGAAAAGTTGAATTCAAAGGTAAAACTGCAACTCATGACAAAGTTAGTATTTATGAAGTGAAATCATTATACAAAGGTCATGAAGTTGCAGTTCATACCTTGTATCATCCCGATTTGTGCAAAGAGAGTGATGATTCTATAAGAATTAATATTGAAGCTGATCGCATCATTTTAGAAAAACTAGTGGGTTATCCAATTATTGGCATGGCTTATCCTTTTGGCACTGTAGATGATAGAGTCGTTAAAATCATTAAAGAAAAGACACCGATTAAATATTCTCGTATAGGGTGGGCGACTTATAACTTCGATCGACAAGATGACTTATTAAAATTTAGACCAACAGTCCATTGCCTAGATTTTACTAACTTATCTAAATTGATTGATGAGTTTATTAATTTAAAACCAGAGGAAGATAAAATCTTCTATATCTGGGGACATGCCTATGAATTTGATTTTGATGACACTTGGGATAAGTTTGAGCAACTTATTAAAAAAATAGCTAATCGTGATGATATATTTTATGGCACGAATAAGGAAGTATTGATTGATTACCATGATTAAGAACGTCATTTTAGATACCGATTTAGGGAGTGATGTGGACGACGTTGGAGCGCTTGCTCTAGCGAATATTTTACATAACAAAAAGGCAATCAATCTTTTGTGTGTGACACACACTACAAGCGGATTGTATGGTCCATTAGTGTGTGAAGCAATTAATCAATTCTACCACAATGACAACATTGTTGTGGGAGTGCATAAAGGAAAAGAATTCCTCAAAGAGGAATTAGAAAATAATTATCCAATTCCAACTAGTAAAGCGTTCCCTCATAAACATAAAAGTGTAGAAGAAATGCTTGATGCATTAGAAGTTTTAAAAGACACATTAAAAAAGAATGACCATGTCACGATGATATTTATTGGTCAATTGCTCAATTTAGCGAATCTTATGAAGAGTGAAGGCGGCGAGGAATTAATTAATCAAAAAGTCGACGCTATCTATATTATGGGCGGTGGATTTTCAGATATCACTGGTTTACCAGGTGGTGACCAACCTGAATATAATTTATGCACTGCATTAGAAGAATCGATTTATGTGATTAATAGATTAAAAGTTAAAACAGTATTTGTGGATGGAAGTATTGGTTTAAAAGTCTTAACAGGCGCGAGAGTTTGCCAAAAATATGGTGATTCTCACATAGTGAGTTATGCTTATTCACGTTACATATATCGTGAAAAAGATAATTCCCGTTTCTCTTGGGATCCAATTACTGTTTATGCTGGCTGTGTAGAAGATAACCTCTTTGAAGAAGTTGGTCCTGGAATTGTCACAATTGATGATAAAGGCAACACGACATTTAAAGAAAACAGAAATGGTAATTTCTATGTTATTAAAAATAATGAATCATTTGATAAAATTCAAAATAGATTAGATGACTTGTTGGTGGAGGGCAAATAATATGACTGAAGAAAAAAGAAATAAAAAATTATTAAATAAGAAAAGACAAGAAACTCATCGTGAGCTTCTTTATCAAGGCTATTTAAAAAGACAAGAGACTAAAGTTGCCCCAAAAGATACTTGTATTTCCTTACAACACATCAATAAAATCTATCCTAACCATGTCCAAGCCGTCTATGATTTCTCTTTAGATATTAAAGATAAAGAATTCATTGTTTTTGTTGGCCCATCAGGATGTGGTAAATCGACAACTTTAAGAATGATTGCGGGTTTAGAAGATATCACCTATGGTGATTTGTTCATCTCTGGTCGTTACGCCAATGAATTGCTACCAAAGGAAAGAGATATCGCAATGGTATTCCAAAGCTATGCTTTATACCCAAATATGACTGTCTATGATAATATTGCTTTCTCTTTAAAACTTAAACATTTACCAAAACAAGAAGTGAAAGAAAGAGTTGTTAGAGCTGCGAAAATGCTCGGCATTGATGAATATTTAGATAGAAAGCCATCAGCATTATCTGGTGGTCAAAGACAAAGAGTAGCCCTTGGTAGAGCAATCGTGAGAGATGTTAAAGTCTTCTTAATGGATGAGCCATTATCCAACTTAGATGCAAAATTCAGAGTCGCAATGCGTAGTGAAATTGTTAATCTTCATAAGACAATCGGTTCCACAACAATTTATGTCACACATGACCAGACAGAAGCTATGTCGATGGCGGACCGCATTGTTGTGATGAAAGATGGTTGGGTCCAACAAATTGGTACACCTCGTGAAATATATGAAAAACCAGCGAATTTGTTTACTGCGACCTTTATTGGCGCACCAGCGATGAATGTTTTAGATGTCACATATAATCAGAAATCTATTACTTTACCAAATGGATTTGTGATTAATCTCACTAAAGAACAACAAAAGACCATTAGTGATTTTATCGATTCTCAAATTAAACACTATGAACAAGAAAAGAAAACATTTGAAGATAAATTAGAAAAGAAAATCTATGAGTTATCTCATGTTGAATATAAGAAAGATATGGATAATTATTCGAAAAAATGTTTGAAACTTAAAAATAAGATTATTGAATACCAAAACGATTTAGAAGAAGTTAAAGATGAAGTGGTTGAAAAAGAGCTCAGAGCGCTTCTTAAAGAAAAACAAGATGAACTCAATAAATTGACCACCGAAGGATTAAAAGAAATTGAAAATAAAGAATATCAATCTTTAGATGAAGAAAAGCTCAACCAAAAGAAAGAAAGAGATTCTATGTATAACATACTTCTTAAAGATTTAGCGGAAGTAGATAGTAAACTTTCTTACTATTTAGATGCTAAAAAGAACAACAACCTTAAACTTGCCTTTGGCATCCGTCCAGAAAACTTACTTGATGATAGATTAATGACTTTATGTAAGAATCCATCTAAACCATTAGATTTAAAAGTCAATATCGCAGAGCTTTTAGGCGATCAATATTATTTACACACCCAAATTAGTGATGTTCATATCATTGCTAAATCATCCACCGATAAAAACATCAAGAGCGGTGATGAAATTAAATTATTCATTGATTTAGACAAAATCTATTTATTTGATAAAGAATCATCTTTAAGGATTATTTAATATGGGGAAGATTGTAACAGTTTCTATTTTAGGCATTGGGCAAAGAGGGGTTGCTTACGCTAATGAAATGAAAAAGCAACCCGATAAATATCAAATCGTTTCCATTTGTGATATTAACAAAGAAAGACTAACTTTCCGCTCTTTGGATTATGGTGTTAAAGAAGAAAATCAATTCACTAATGAAAAAGAGTTTTTCAGAGAAAAAAGAAGTGATTTATTAGTCATTGCCACTCAAGATAGAGACCATGTTTATCAAGCTATTAAAGCATTGGAACTTGGCTATGACATCTTATTAGAAAAACCTATTTCACCAATTAAAGAAGATATTAATCGCTTATTAGAGGCGCATAAGAAATATGGTGGCAAGATTTTAGTGTGCCACGTTTTAAGATATTCCCCATGTTTCGAAAAGGTTAAAGAAATCGTTGATAGTGGAGTCCTTGGCCAAATTATGGTTATTGATGATATTGAAAACGTTCAATATGAACATCAATCACATTCATTTGTAAGAGGTAATTGGAGAAATGATAAAGAAACATCACCGATGATTTTACAAAAATGTTGTCATGACTTAGATTTAATTACATGGTACGCTAATTCTAAATGTCAAAGAGTGTCTTCCTTTGGTGACTTATCATTCTTTAAAAAAGAAAACCAACCAAAAGAGGCTAGTGATAGATGTTTAGAATGTAAATTAGTCGATTCTTGTCCATATTCTGCAAAAAATATTTATATTAAAGATGAATTTTGGGGAAGAAATATCATTACTGATGTAAGACCGGTGACAAATGAGGCCGTTCTTGAAGCCTTAAAAGAAGGTCCTTATGGACGTTGTGTGTTTGCTTGCGATAATAACGTTGTCGACCATCAAGTTGTTAATCTTTCTTTTGAAAATGGTGTGACCGCTTCTTTAAGAATGACAGCTTTTATGGATAGATCTGGAAGAGTAATGAATATTTTTGGCACAAACGGTGACTTATATATCAATGAAGACGATGATATTATCGAATTAAGAATATTTGGCACTCACGAAAGAAAGAAATGGTCTATTCATGAATTAGGTGACACCAAGAGCAGCGCTCATGGTGGAGCGGATGCTCAATTAATCAAAGAAATGTATGATGCAATATTGGGTAACTCTGATTGCAAATCATCATTAGAGTTATCTTGTGAATCTCATTTAATCGCTTTAGCGAGTGAAGAGAGTAGAAAACATAAAGGACAAGTAGTTGAAATACATTAATATGCCGATTAAACAATTGGATTTATTAAAAAGTGAAAAACAGACTAGCATTAAAAAGATGCTAACTTTTTTCCTTGATTACTTATTCCTTGTGATTTTAGGAGTCTTACTCACAATATTGATAGCTACTCCTATATTAAAAACCACAAATGTTTATAACAATTCTTATAACGAGATGGAAGTCACATCAGTGGAATGTTATAAAATCCAATGTGAGGCTAAATTATCAATTAAGAAAGATGAGAAATCGATTTTGAATGAGAGTGAATTATTTGATGAATATGTTAATTCACATATTTTGTTAAGCTATAGTTATCATGTTGATCAATTTAACGAAGCATCTATTCAAATAGATGATACTTCCAAGAAAGCCTCTTTTGATAATGATTATTTAGGCTATTACTATAGTCAATACAAACTAGATAAAAATATTGAGATTGAAGATTATAATGGACAGACTGGAATTAATTATTTCATTTCATTGATTAAAGACGGCAATTGTGATTCCTTCTTTGAATATCATGAAAATGATTTACCTTCAATTAAAGCGGAAATTGGCATTGATTTATTTAAATATAAAAATGGCGCAAAGAGCTCTTCCTATTATTCTTCTTTCAAAGATTTTTTCATTAATCTAAATAGAAAGGGTCTCATAGAACTAACTGAATACGCACCTTATAAAGAACAATATGATCAATATATCAATGCATACGAAAGAATTTGCAAGGCTCAAAGCAAAACGCTTCTAATAGTGTATTCGTCTTTATATATCGCAATGTTATTATTACCTAGCGTTATCTCTGGTAATGGAGTTACTTTAGGGGCATTAATCACTAAAACAAGAACTAGATATGAAAAGAATAAAATCGCATCAGTGATAGTTGATAATGTTTTAACATACATTCTCATGTTTACTTCAATCGGTTTTACTGGTTTATTTTCTTTTGGCATCGCATCGTTAAGTATTAAGTTATTTTACAATGTAACAATCCTAACATTTGTGTTGGCGGCTTTAATAATTTTAATAGCAGATTTTATTATCACTTCATTTGTTCCAAAGAATGTTACCTTAGTAGAATTAGCATCGTTTGAAACAAAAGTTGATGTCCATAAATCTATCAAAAAAGAGGAGGAGCAAAATGAAACGGATCAGGCTTGATTCAAAGAATTTAACACTCTGTTTTTCTCTAGATGAAGACCAACCAAGATATCTTTATTTTGGTAAAAAACTCGGAAAAAACGCTACTTTTGCAAGGTTTTATGATAAGGAAACCAGTTTTTTCGGTGTCGATTTACATAGACCAATCTTCTCTTGTTTTGGCTCATATGAACATCATGAATACTCCCACGTTTTCTTAAATGCCAATGGTGGTTATTCTAATTCATTTAAGTTTATTGAGTTTTATGAAACGACAAAAGTAATACCAGGAATGCCATCTGGTCATAATGAAGATAGAACAATTTGTTTTACTTTTGTGGACCAAGAAGCAAAGATTAAACTTGATATTTATTACTCTGTATATTTTGAATCTGATGTCTTTTCTTGTTATTCGAAAATTACTAATTTAGGGACTGATGACATCCATGTTTTAAAAGCCTCTTCTTTATCCTTCAGAGTTAACCAAAATGATTTCAAAATCGTGACTTTTAATGGGTCTTGGGCAAAGGAAAGAAATAGAACCGAAACATCATTGAGTAATGGTTTGTTAATTAATTCATCTGTTAATGGTTCATCATCACATTTACATAATCCTTTCACTATGATGATTGATTCTAAAAATCACGCTTATGGATTTAATCTAATTTATAGTGGAAATCATAAAACTTCCTATGAAGCTGGTTTTGCTAACCGCATGAATGTTATTGTCGGTATCAACGATTTCTTGTTTGATTGGAAATTATCTTTTAAAGAAGAGTTTGTTACACCTGAAGCTATTTTCTCATATGCAGAAAATGAAAATGATTTAATGTATCATTTCCATTCTTTTATAAGGAACAATTTAATGCAAAAACAATTTAAAGATAGTGTTAGACCAGTGATTTTTAATAACTGGGAAGGCACTTATTTTGATTTTACCAGCGACAAAATCTATGAAATGGCAAAAGAAGCCAAAGAATTAGGTTGTGAATTATTTGTTTTGGATGATGGTTGGTTCTCTAATCGTCATTCGGATGAATCTTCTTTAGGCGATTGGTGGGCAAATAAAGAGAAAACCGGTGGGAGTCTTTCTGTTTTGAGTCAAAGAATTAAAGGGCTCGGTTTAAAATTTGGCATTTGGATGGAGCCAGAAATGATTTCTCCTGATTCAGATCTTTATCGTAATCATCCCGAATATGCGATGGAAATACCCGGAAGAAAGCCAACTCTATGGAGAAATGAACTGATGCTTGATTTGACTCAAGAGGAAGTCAAAGAATTTGTCTATAAGACAATATGCCAAATTATTGATGAGGCAAATGCGGATTATGTGAAATGGGATTATAACCGACAAATGACTGAAATATTTGGTAGAAACTTCTCGACCAGTGAATATTTTCATCGATATATATTAGCTTTATATGACATTTTAGAAAGAATCTCTAAGAAATACCCTCATGTATTATTTGAAGGATGCGCCGGTGGTGGTGGCAGATTTGACCTTGGCATGCTTAGATATTTTTCACAAATTTGGACTAGTGATGACACAGATCCAAGAGAAAGAATCATTATTCAAGATGGCACTTTAAGTGGTTATCCACAAATTGCCATTACCGCTCATGTATCGGCTTCACCAATCCACACAACGAAGAAAACCGCAAACCTTAAAGATAGATATAACGTGTCTTGTTCTATGAATCTTGGTTATGAATTAGACTCTACTCTGTTAAATACAAAGGAAAAAGAAGCAATCAAAAAACAAATTGAATTCTACAAACAAAATAGAGAATTAATTCAATTAGGAAGAACATATCGCCTATCTTATAAAGATGTTATGAAAGGTGTGTTGACAGAAAAAGATAATAAATATTTAATATTTATTTATTTACTAAAAGACAAAGATTTTACTGTTAAATTACCTCACATATTTATTGATGATAAGAGATATTCAATTGATGGAATTCATGTATCTGGTTATGACCTTAATAGAAAAGGGCTACCAAAAACAGTCATATCTGATATGGTTATAGATAATGATTTTACTGTAGAGATTACTAGCAAAGTATTGAAAATAGAATAAAATGAAATGGCGTTTTAAAGAAAATATCACTGGAAGCATTCCCGATCGAAAAACCGAACTAGAAATCATTAAACAGAATTCGATATTTTCTTTTAACTTCGCCTGCTCTAAATCTGATTTAATCAGCTATTCGAATAAAAACAATGATTGTTTATATGATGCCTCAGTAGTGGAAGTATTTATTGATGTTGGAGAAGATAGTTATTATGAAATCGAAGTAGCCCCTAATGGAGCGACATTCTTCGCTAAAATATTGAATAAAAAAGTCACTTTTATTGAAAATGACAACTTTTTCACTAGTGAAGTTCATATCGAAGGAGTGAAATATTTTGTCACTATTAAAGTGGATTTAAGTAGAGCAAAAGATATTGACCAAGTGAAGTTTAATGCTTACCGAATTGAAAAAGATAAAGAGGGCAAACAATCTTTATATGCTTTATTCCCGACTTTTTCCAATACATTTCATGTACCAGAAAAATTTGTCTTACTTAATTCATTCTTAGCGGACGAGAAACTATTTGAAATATGTAATTCCTTTAATCTAGGCGGTTCAATTATTAATGTTTTCCCTTATGGGAATGGCCATATTAATAAAACATATTTAGTTTCTACAGATAATAAGCGGAAATATGTCTTACAACAAATTAATAACACCGTCTTTCCTGATGTGGACGCCTTGATGAATAATATCGTTTTAGCGACCAAGCATTTAGAAAATAAAGGTTTTGAAACCCTTCATGTAGTTAATTATATTGATGGGAAGCCTTATCTATATGAAGACAATAAATATTATCGAGTCTATGACGCTATATTGAACGCCGTTTCATATGAAAAAGTAAGCGATAAAATAATGCTAGAAAAACTAGGTTTTTCCATCGGTGAGTTCCACCAAGCCTTCAGAGATTTTGATGCTAACTTATTAGTGGAGATCATTCCTAATTTTCATAATACAAGGCAAAGATATTTGAATTTATTAGACGCTATTGCAAAAGATTCTTTCAATAGAAAGAAAGATGTTTTGAAAGAAATTGAAACAGTTAATAAGTATAAAAATGAATACGGTCGAATTGTCGATGATATTAAACTAGGAAAAATCAAATTAGCAACTACTCATAATGACACAAAGATCAATAATGTCATGTTTGATTTAGTGACTGGTGAACCACGTTGTGTTATTGATTTAGATACGATTATGCCTGGAAGTTATCTTTATGATATTGGTGATGCGTTTAGAGGACTATTTACTGGTGATAATGAAGATAACCCTGATTTATCTAAATTAAATATGTCATATTCGATTTTTGAACATTTTATGAGAGGGTATCTCAAAGAAATGAAAGATGTCTTAAATCCATATGAAATTCAAATGATTCCTTTTTCAATGTTTTTAATTACTATGGAATGCGGAATTAGATTCTTAGAGGACTATTTAAGAGGGGATACATATTTTAAATGCCATTATCCAAAACAAAACATCAATAGATGTCGTAGTCAAATCAAATTAGCGGAAGATATTTATCACAATATGAAAAAATTCCACGAAATCGTGGAAAATCTTCTTCATGAATTAAGTAATTAAAGATTGTTATTTACATCAGTATATAAATCATCAATGAATGAGGTGGCGTATTCTTTAATGGATAAGCCATCGTTTTTAATTAATGGTGTCAAATCAATCGCATAGCTAATCATCTTATATGAATCAACAGAGTGGGATTGGAAATAGGTCGCATTAGCGTATCTTCTGCCAATGGATGCTTTCGTATACGCTTTACCGCCGGCAATTTGGCTTTTAAATACATCTAATAATTGTTTTTGTAATCTTTCGTTACGCGAGACATCAAAGCCAATCTTTTTATCATCATCGACCCAGTCTAAGCCTCTCCAAACTTCACAACCATAAACAATTTTTGGGCGGTCTTTTCTCTCTAATAGTCTGATGGCTTGAATTACTTTTTTAACAACTCCTAGGTGAGTTGGGTGTTTATCTAAAATGTTATGGGTATAGATAACTTCAGGTTTTAATTCAAGAATAATATCTTTATATTCATTAACAATATCAATGTTATGATTGTCCTTTACTTCTTTAGAAGTATAGTTAAGTAAATATAATGAATGATATCTACCAATCTCACTAGCTTGTTTTTGTTCTTCAATACGAACTTTTTTCATCATTTCATCGGTGTAATCTTTGAACTCACCAGTTCTCGCTGATCCGCCTCCATCAGTGGTCACGACACACGCGAAAGAAGAATTCTTAGAATAATAACCTTTTAATATGCCGTGTATAGCCATGATTTCATTGTCATCTTGATGCGCACATATTGTCAGATATTTAACTTTTTCTATTTTTCTATTTTTAGGATAATAGATTTGACCCTTTAGTAGTTTCATAATAATTGCCTCTAATTATTATACTGAACATTTTTATAAAAATATATCAATCTGAGAAAATCTCAGATTTTTTTATCAAACAAATCGTAGTAATATATGTATATGACTTTCCCAAAATGGCTAGTAGACTTTTATATCAGATACACTAAAGAAAGTGGTAAAAAAGCCACTAAAGAATTAATAATTGATCGGCATACTGAGAATTATAATATCCCTAAATATTTAAGATTTCCGCGTCCAATCATTAAAAATGATTATTTAGAAATGGAGATATTTGAATCTCATTCTAATGGGAAATCTAAGTGGACTTTATTATATTTTCATGGTGGATCCTATATACATAAATTCTCTCCATTTCATTGGAGATTCTTAAGCAAAATTGCCAAAATGACTGGTTGCGCTTTAGTGGTGCCTAACTATTTTATGATGCCGAAATGGAGTGCAAAGATTTCTAATGAAATCACTATGAATTATTATGAAGCGTTCACACGTACACATGACATGAGCAAAGTTGTTATCGCCGGCGATAGTGCCGGTGGTGGTTTGGCCTTAGTAATTATGCAACGCGCTATTAAAATGGGATTACCTTTACCCGCTAAAGCGATATTAATTTCTCCATGGGTTGATGTTACGGGTGGTAATCCGGAAAAAGACCGCGTTGATAATATGATTAGTTACGATGTGGCCATGGAATATGGAAAAGCATGGCAAAAAGGATTAAAAGATAAAGATCCATTTGCCTCTCCTTTATATGGAGATATGGCTGGTTTACCGCCAGTGGACTTATGGGTGGGAGGAAATGAAGTATTATTTTATGACATCATGTTCTTATTTATGAAAATGAAAGATAATAATGTGCAAGTAAAACTGCATCAAACAATCAATGAAGGACATGTATTCCCTCTATATCCGACAAGAAATGGCAAAAACGCTAGAAAAGAGATTGCGGAGTTTATCTTAAATGAAACAAATATTAAGTCTAAAAGATGAACAATACCCACTAGAATATATTGACCACACTAGATATATTTCTAGAGCCATTTTACTCAATGAAAAAAACGAAGTTGCTTTAATCAAGGTTAATGGTGATGATATGTTTGGACATCGCGATTATTATGAAACTCCAGGTGGTGGAAAGAAGGATAAAGAGACACTGGCGGATGCTTGTGTGAGAGAAGTCCAAGAAGAAACCGGTTATCAATCCACAATTATTAAAGAACTTGGATTAGTAGTGGATTATTATAATCTCATCCATAGAAAAAACAGAAACTACTGTTATCTTTGCAAAACTGTCAAATTTGTTGGAAAACATTTAGATAATTATGAAACTAAGATGCTCGAAAAAGTCATCTGGGTGAGCATTGATAAAGCTATTGAACTATATGATAATATGGGTGGTTCTGGAGTGGCTAAATTAGTCAAATATAGAGAATTGCCAATATTAAAGAAGGTTAAAAGAATTATGGAAAGGAGTGCGTTATGAATATCTTGTTAACGAATGATGATGGCTATAATTCAGAAGGTATTTTGTTATTAAAAGACAAACTTAAAAAATATGGCATAGTTGTCATTGTTGCTCCTTTAAAACATATGAGTGCGAAATCTGTTTCTATTACTTTAGGAACTGGCTTCCATGTTTTAGATATGGGTGATAATGTTTTTGCTTGTGATGGCACTCCAGCAGATTGTGTCTCTTTTGCTTGTAATGCTCTCAATATCAAATTCGATTTAGTAGTATCTGGCTGTAATAATGGATTCAATATTTCTTATGACACCATGTATAGCGGCACTATTGGAGCGTGCCTTGAAGCACTTACATATGGAGTGAAAGCTATCGCTGTATCTTGTGAATTCAATTTTGATTTAGTGGATAAATATTTTGATGAAGTCTTTAAATATGTTTTAGACAAAAATCTATTGTCAAAAGAATATTTATTAAATGTTAATTTCCCAATGGGTGAAGTTATGAAGGGTATCAAATTATCATCTTTATATTACAACGTTAATCAATACGATTATTTCTTTACCAAAGAAGAAGATGGGCATCATGCTTATCGCAAATTGAAAACCGATTATAGTGATGATAAAGGAAGCGATTGTTTTCTAGTAAGACACGGATATGTTTCTATTACTCCATTAAACAAAAGTTATTTTAATAGAGAATTATTGGAAGAGTTAAAAAACAGGTAGTTTTTATCAACAAATTTATTTAATTTTTTGATAATCATTATATAATGAATAATGTATAGAAAAGGAAGTACAAAATTATGCCATTAGTTAGTGCAACAAAAATGATTAATGACGCTCACAAAGGTCATTATGCCATCTGTGCTTTTAACATCAACAATCTTGAATGGACCAAATCCATCCTTGAAGCATGTGAAAAAGCCAAAGCTCCAGTTATCTTAGAAGTTAGCGAAGGAGCCAACAAATATATGTGTGGCTTTAAAACAGTCGCCAATATGGTGAGAGACATTGTTGAATATCTCGGTATCACAATCCCAGTCGCTCTCCACTTAGACCATGGTACATATGAAGGCGCAAAAGCCGCTATTGAAGCTGGTTACACCTCTGTTATGTTTGATGGTTCTCATTATTCTTTTGAAGAAAATTTACAAAAATCCAAAGAAATCATTGCTTTAGCTCATTCCAAAGGTATCTCTGTTGAATGTGAAGTAGGTGGTATTGGTGGTAGTGAAGATGGTGTCACCTCTGCTGGTGAAAAAGCTGATCCAGAAGAATGCCGTATCATCGCTGAATTAGGCGTTGACTTCTTAGCCGCTGGTATTGGCAACATCCACGGTATCTATCCAGAAAATTGGCAAGGTTTAGACTTTGAAGTCTTAGCAAAAATCCAAGAAGCGACAAATGGTAAACCATTAGTCCTCCATGGTGGTACAGGTATCCCATTCCCAATGGTTAGAAAAGCTATTGAAAATGGTATTAGTAAAGTCAATATCAATACCGACCTCCAATTAGCGTTCGCCGCTGGTGAAAGACAATATTTCGAAGAAAAGAAGGACTTAGACCTCAAAGGTAAAGGATTCGATCCTCGTAAATTATTGAAACCAGGTTGTGAAGCAATCAAAGTTAAAGTCGAAGAATTATTAAAAGCATTTGGCTCTTACGGCCAAGCTGCTTAATAGTTGCTACAACAATAAGAAAAGGGGCTGTTAAGAAACCTATAAGGTGACTTAGCCCCTTTTAATTTACGTTTTAGACTTAACAGATCAACTGTTAAGAAACCTTTTTCTTCCTTTGATGTTCTAATCTCAGTGACTCATTAATATCTTTTTTGCGAACTGTTTTCTTGAATGTTTTAGCGGCAACTTTCAGGCATTGTTTCATCACTCAAATCTGGTGGAGCGATCCAATAATCAAACTTGGCTCTTCCATCATAAAATGTGAATAGCTTCCTTAATAGATGGCCAACTAGAGTTAAGCACATTTCGACATGAACTTTATCCAACCCTCTTCTTCTAAAACGGTCATATTGCATATCTTGTTTGACTATTCCAAATACACCTTCTACTTGAGAGCTTCGATTAACTCTCATCTCTATTCCTTTGGCAGTCAATAGGTTTTCT
>CAJOLV010000014.1 GCA_905235515.1 uncultured Bacilli bacterium
AGAGCTGATTAAATTAATTATTTATAATTAAAAAGAAAAACGGGTTTTGCAATGTCTGGATATTTTTGTTGCAAAATCCGTATATCGTTCAAATGGGGCGGTTGACCAGAATTGAACTGGCGCATGCCTGGTTCACAGCCAGGTGTGTTAACCCCTTCACCACAACCGCCATGCTAGATTATCTTAATCAATATCAACATCTTTTGTCAAAGAGAAAATAACTATACTATTCAAAGGAATAGTTTTTATAATGAAAAAGAGGACATTTTTATGGCATACACTAGAGACGATATTCACCAAATAGTAGAGAATCAAAGAGAGTTTTTCTTATCTGGACAAACATTAGACATTAAATTTCGTAAAGAACAATTGAAGAAATTAAAACAGGCTTTAATCAATAATCAAAAGAAATTAGAAAAAGCCTTATACATTGACCTAGGTAGAAGTGACGCTGAAGCTTTTTTCTGCGACATTGGTGATGTCATTATGGAAATTAATGAATGTATCCATGGCTTAAGAAAGTGGAGCAAACCAGAAACTCATTTCTCCGGCATGGCATGCTTCCCAAGTATATTTACTAAAGTTTATAAGATGCCTTATGGTGTATCTTTAATCATTTCCCCATTTAATTTTCCAATTCTTTTATCAATTGGTGTTTTAGCGGCCTCTATCGCTGGAGGTAATACCGCCCTAATTAAAGCGAGTAGTAAATCCGCAGCGTGTACACAAGCCCTAAAAGAGATTATCGCAGAAACATTTGACCCTAACTATATTATAGTTATCGATGGAGGACATGATGTCGCTGACTTCTGTTTAGAAGAAAGAACAGATAAAATCTTTTATACCGGTTCGCCAAATGTTGGCAAACACGTTATGGAATTAGCGAGTAAAAATCTCATTCCTGTCACATTAGAACTGGGAGGAGAAACTGGTAACTGGTGCATTGTCAGAAAGGACGCGAATCTAAAAGACGCTGCGAGGAAAATTGCCTTCTTTAAAATCTGTAATTCTGGACAAATTTGTATCAATATTAACCAAGTCGCAGTCGCTGAAGAAGTTGCGGATCAATTTGTGGAGGAATTAAAAAACGCAATTATTAAACAAATTGGTGAAAAAGCTTACTTAAATGAAGAATATTCCAAATTAATCGCTTCTCGTGCCTATCAAAATATCGCTAAAGAAGCCGATGAATATCGTGATCGTATCATCTTTGGTGGTGAAGGTGACATAGAAACATTAAAATATTCACCAACTATCATCTATCCAGTCGATATCAATGAATCAATTGTTCAACACGAAATATTTGGACCACTACTCCCAATCGTTAAATATAAAGATAGTGAAGTCAATCAATTATTAGATATCATTGCTAGAAGAGAACATGGCTTAGCCTTCTACATTTTCACCAAAAATAAAAAATGGGCGAAAAAAGTCATGCAAACTCAACAATATGGCGGTGGATGTGTTAATGAAGTTTGTCTTCACATAATGGTTAAAGGAGTTCCATTTAACGGAACAGGCCATTCCGGTATGGGGGCGTATCATGGAGAATGGGGTTTTAGAGAATTCACTCATCCATCCACTGTTCTTTTTGGTAAAACTCATATGAACCTCTCGTTAAGAGAACATCCATATACAAAAAGAAAGAAGAAACTTTTTTCCAAATTCTTGAAATAAAAAAAGATCAACCTTATGGTTGATTTTCTTTAGAATAATTCTTCTATAATTAATGATATTTCTTCTAAATTCTTTTTATCTATTTCCTTAAATCTATGATATATCGGTGAATCAATATCTAAGACCGCTTTAACTTGGTTATTTTTGATAATTGGTACGACAATCTCGCTTTTTGATAAAGAAGAACAAGCAATATGACCTTTAAATTGATTGACATCGTCCACGACAATAGTAACCTTATTTTCAAACGCTGTTCCACAAACTCCTTTACCTTTTGCAATTACAGTGCACGCTACATCTCCTTGGAAAGGACCTAAATATAAATGGTCGCCTTCCACTAAATAAAAACCACACCAGTTGAGATTATCTAACTGGTTAATAACCGCGGTTATATTAGAAAGATTAGAAATAAGTGGCAAATCTTTATCAATAATTCCCTTAATTTGTTCAATAATTACTTTGTAATCGTTCATATTTATAAACCTCTAAAGACTTCTGTATAATAATCCGACATTTGTTCTGGTGTCTCTTTAAAATCGGATTTAATCCAATATTTTAAAGCGGTAATGAATAATTCAATGGCCAGTGATTTCTTTAAATCTAGTGGTATCGAATCATATTCTTTGACTGGGTAATTATTATAATAAGAATCCGCTAAAACGATGAGATGGGATCTAAATTCATCTAAAAAGATGTCGTTCCCCTTACTAGACATAATACCAGTAATTAATTCTTTTTCATCGCGAATGTGGTAAAAGATGTGAGTGATTAAATGTTTATAGTTAAATACGGCGTCTTTTGAAAAGTCATGAGTCTTTTCTTCTTGTAAGCTATGAGAGAAGACGTGATCAAAGATATCCTTAGATATTTTTAATAACAATTCATTTTTTGTTTTGAAATGACAATAAAATGTGGATCTGCCAATATTAGATTCATCTAAGATATCTTGAATTGTGATATCATCATAATCCTTATTATTAATTAAATTAGTAAAAGCGCGATAAATAGCCTCTAATGTTTTTACTTGCCTTTTATCCATACAACACTCCTAACGAACAATTAGTTCATTAAATAATCTACATTTTCTAGAATATATAACAATTTGTTCGATATCAAATAGTATATAGAAAATAATGAACAAAAATCGTGATATTATTCATTAGTTTTATTGTTTTTATGCATAAAAATGATTAGAATTATCTTAACAAATAAAGGAGATATTATTATGGCGTGTTTTGCTGTTTCCGCTGTTGCGGCAATCGGAGTTGGTATTGCTAAACATATCGTTAAACATCAAGAAAAGAAAGCGACAGAACCAACTGAATATAAATTTGGTTCCGAAGTTAAATGGAGCAAAAAATTAGCGTATTTAGAATACACTTTATGGGGTGGCTCATTCATTTTAGCGGGTGAGCACTTGCTACATGGAGAAGTTTCTCCATATCCACCTTTTTTAACCGCAGCAGGGGAAGGAAAAGAAGCTGTTAAAGAAATGCTCATAGAAATGGGCACAGTTGGTGTGACAATGCTCTTAGCCTTATTGCTTGCCTGGGGTGTTGGAGTATTGCTAGTCGATTATTTAAATTTCAAAAAGCACAAGAGATCCGTTGAGGCAAAGAAGGTATTATAATGTATTTTCTTACCGCGCTTGCCTGCGCTATTATCGCAGGCGTGTTATACTTCCTATTTAAAGATAGAAAAGCATTACACCTTGATATATTAGCCATCATTTTTGGTGCAGCTACACTGATGTGGTTAGTGGATTGCATTTATTCCGCTATTAGTGGTGAAGGCTTCTTAAGCTTTGATGATCCAGTTGATGGATATATCGCCTTATTCACTGTATTAGGTGGTTTATTCCTCTGGATTATTCTTGGATTCATCCTCAATAACAAAGATAAAAAAGTGGCTTAAAATCAATTAAAATACCAAGAAATTGCACGAGAAATCGTGCTTTTTCTTTGAAATTTTGAAAATGTTAACAAAGTTAAAAAATATTTTTTAGAAAAAAATTAGCAGACTACTTGACAGAGTGCTAAAAATGGTTGATAATGTTGGTGTTAGCAGTCAAGGAGTGAGAGTGCTAACGATATTTAGGAGGTATGGTTATGTTTAACTATTTAACAACTTATGATCCATTTTTCGATCTATTCTTCCCTGTCAAAGGTGAAACAAATAGACATCATCACAATCTTATGAAGACAGATATCGTTGAAAAGAAAAACTCTTATCTTCTCAAGATTAATGTTCCTGGTGTAAAAAAAGAAGATATCAAAATTTCTTTAGAGAAAGGATATCTCACAATTGATGTCCAATATAAAGAAGAAATCAATGAAGATGAGAAATATTTATACCAAGAAAGAAGAATTGGTGAATATTCCCGTTCCTATAACGTAGGTGAGAATTTGACTGAGAAAGATATTGAGGCCAAGATGGATAACGGTGTCTTACTTGTCTCTATTAAGAAAGAACAACCAAAAGAAGAGAAAACGCAATATATTGATATTCATTAATCGCAGATTTTACCCTTCCTTTTGACCTAGCAGGAATGCTAGGTCTTTTCTTTTTAATAATTGATTTAAACTATTTTAGTTTCTTCTCGCGATGACACCAAATAAGCCACCTAAGAAATAGAAGATGTTACCACCGATAACTCCAAAAATGATGAATAAGACATCCCAGAATTTGCTGGTTCCGGCTTTTTTGGCTTTTCTCACTAAGGCGATTGTAATCCAAACAACGATGAAGATAATGATACAAATAATTAAGGTTTGTAAACCTAATTGAGACATATCAAGGCTACCGACTTGGACATTTGCCATTGCTAAAGCTGAGAAAACGATACCAAGAATACTGAATACAAGAAGAATCCAGTTAAAGATATTAGCAATGCTATACATTACTGCTGAGGCTTTTTCCATTAAATAAAACTCCTTTAAATTTTTATATATTACAATATAGAACCTATTTTGCTAGTAAGAAAGCTTTATATCCACGATAAGCTTCGTAGACATCGACTTTACTAACGATTTCCATTGGTGCGTGCATGTTAAGAACAGCAATACCAGCATCAATGACATTCATATTGTAGTTTCCTAAGATATAGGCGATTGTTCCACCACCACCTTGATCAACTCTACCAAGTTCACTAGATTGCCAATTGACTTTGGCGTCATCCATGGTTTTTCTAATGAAAGCATAATATTCTGGGTTAGCATCATTGCTGCCTGATTTACCGCGTGAACCAGTATATTTATTAAAGACTAGACCTTGGCCAAAATAAGCAGCGTTTTTTGGATCGTTGACACCGGCATATAATGGGTCAAAGCCAGCGGAGACATCACTGGAGAGCATCTTTGATGCTTGCATGACTAATCTCGCTGTATATAAAGGATCCGCTAAACCTAATAATTTAGCTAATTGAGCAATCGCGTTTTCAAAGAATAAACTATGAGCGCCTGTCGCGCCTACAGAACCGATTTCTTCTTTATCCACTAAGATACAGCATGCTGTATATTCTGGTTTTTCAGTATCTAATAAGGCTTTTAAAGATGTGTAAGCACACACTCTATCATCATGGCCATAACCAGCGACCATTGATCTATCTAAACCATAATCTCTAGCTGGACCAGCCGGTACGACTTCAATTTCAGCAGAGATGAAATCTTCTTCTTCGATGCCATATTGTTTTTCTAATAAATCTAAAACATATGCTTTAGCGTCTTTATCTTTAAGTGGAATACTCCCTAAAGAAATATCGAGATTTTCCCCTTCAATTGCTTTACCTAATGGCTTAGCCATTTGGTCTGCGGATAAGTGAATTAATAAGTCAGTGATACCAACAACTGGATCATCTTCTTTTTCACCGATATGGATTTCCACGACTGTTCCATCTTTTTTGCAAACAACACCATGTAAGGCTAATGGGATAGTGACATATTGATACTTTTTCACACCACCATAATAATGTGTGTCACCTAAAGCGAATCCATTCTTTTCATAAATTGGGGATTCTTTTAAGTCTAATCTTGGTGAGTCAATATGAGCACCTAAAATTCTTAATCCTTCTAATAATGGTTTTTTACCAACGACAAAGGCACAAATGTTTTTATTCTTGTTCACAAAATAGACTTTATCGCCCGCTTTTAAAGATTCGACTTTATCAGCGTTTTTATAACCAGCTTTTTCTAATAATTCCACTGATTCTTTGACAACCAATCTTTCGGTTTTACCAAAACTAATGAATTTCTTATAATCTTCAGCAAAATCCATCACTTCATTTAAGTTGTCTTGATATTTTTCCCATGCATTCTTTCTATACATAAGTAAAGCCTCCTAATTGTTAAAACTATACAACAAAACTTTTGAAAAATCATTAAAGATGATTGTTTTTAAAAACAAATCTATTTATTCCCAACAAAAAAGAGAGTGATTTTCACTCTCCTTTAAATGCTTTTAGCGTTTTTCCTAACCCACTTAGACCGGTTTCTCGATAACCTTCATTAAGGTCTTTTCCAGTGAGATACATCGTCTGCACTGATTGGTCAAAGGTAACCTTAGCTCCACTAGGTGGGACAATCCTCGCTAATATCGCAGCGTTAATGGCTTTTAAAGCAAAGATTGCGCATCTTTCAATACATGGAATTTGTACATATCCATCTACGGGGTCACAAGTTAATCCAAGGGAGTGTTCCATAGCTATTTCAGCGGCTTGGGTAATATTATCAATATCATATTCACACACCGTTGCAATCATCGCCGCAGACATTGCACAGGCGACACCTATTTCTGCTTGGCACCCACATTCTGCACCGCTGATAGAAGCGTTCGTTTTAACAATGATACCAATTAAACCCGCCACACACAGGCCATCGATAATTTCTTTTCTGGAATAATTGCGCATTTTTAAGAATGTAATAGCCCCTGGTAACACACCAGCGCTGCCACAAGTTGGAGCAATAACAATAATACCACCGGCAGCGTTTTCTTCAGCAACAGCAAAAGAGGAAATAGCGACATTCATTAAAATGTCGTTTTCAGCCCTTCTACTAGAACGCATATTTAAATACATTTGGCGAGCTTTTCTTTGAACATGCAATGTGCCAGGTAACTCTCCTGATGCTTTGATGCCATTAGTTCTACTTTCTTCGATTGCGTCATAGACTTTTCCTAAATAGGAAATAATCTCATCGCCTTCATATTTTTTGACATAATCAACAAGTGAAATCTTCTCTTTTTTACAATAATCAACAATCTCTGTTAACGTATGATGAGGGTAAACATCATCTTTTAATCCCACCACTTCATCATTAACGACAATTGTCCCACCACCAACAGAAAGAATCGTTTCTTCTACTTGTTCATTATTTGATAAAGTGATGGCAAATTGCATAGTGTTTGGATGTGAAACCTCAGTTTTTTCATCAAAAACAATAGAGTGAGAGATATCCTTCAACTTCATATCAATAACCATGTCGGTCAAGTGTCCTTTTCCAGTTAAAGCTAAAGAACCAAAGAGGGTAACTTTGATATTCTTAATATCGTTATATTTTTCTAAAATATATTCACAAGCAAAAGCTGGGCCCATTGTATGAGATGAGCTCGGTCCATAACCTATCACAAATATTTCTTTTATTGATCTCATGCTAACTTAACCAAAATTTAATCGCTTGTGGAAAATGTTCACTCCACGCCGCTTCGCAATGTGCTTTACTACCATCCACTAACAAACTGACTTGGTTATGATCAAACCCGTGTTTTAAAAAGTATTGATACATGTCAATTGTCGGTTTTAAAAATAAATGTTCAAACTCCACATCTCCTGTATAAAAATAGAATTTTCCATATTCATTAGGATTAATATTTAATGAGTCGATGTATTTAAATAATTCTTTTTTATTATAAAGATGAAAAGCTGGAGAAAAACATAAAGCAAAACCAAATGTATCTTTATAAATTGTACCGAAGTTAAAAGCAGCAATGCCACCCATAGATGAACCACCAATACCGGTATATTCCCTTTCTTGTCTAGTAGAGAAGTGTTGATCAATAATTGGTTTTAATTCATTAACTATATAATCCATATAGACTTTGCTATAAGGTGTTTTGTCAGGATGTTTTCCAGCGTATCTAGGCATAATAGGAACATCTTGTAAAGTATATTCTTGGACGCGATAAATATATCCTACTTTTGGGCAATCTATACCGACGACAATAAATGGTTCTACTCCTGCTTTTCTTAATTCGTGTTGTCTCACGTCAATATCCCACGCTCCAAAAGCTGTTGTGTATTTATCGACGATGTTTTGACCATCCATCATATAAAGGACTGGATATCTATTATTCTTAGAATATCCATTTGGAAGATACACTCTTACTGTTCTTTTTTTACAATTAGGAACTGGTAAAATTACATCCATTGTGTAGAGGCAACCAAATTGAATATCATTTGGTTCTACTTCATATAATTTGAAAGGACCAATTCTTTTATTCATAAGCAATTCCTTAATTAGTATATGCTAATAACATAAGAAATAAAACATTTATGTTTTCTCCTTAAATCTTTACAGTTGTAAACATTATTTTTAATGCAAACATTATTGTTTGAGTATATTATTACGTAGGAAAGAGGAAACTATTATATGAATGAACGTAAACAAATCGTTATTGATACATTAGGTAGTGACAAAGGTCCAACCGCTATTATTCTTGGTGCTTCACTCATCCTTAACGAACACAAGGATGTCGATGTCGTCTTAGTCGGCGATGAGAACTTAATTAAAGAAGAAATGGTCAAATTATCAATGGACGCTAATCGCGTTAAAATCATTGATGCGAAAGATACTATTAGAAACACAGACAATATCATGACGGCTTTTTATGATAAGCCAAACGCTTCTATCTTATTAGCGTTAAAAGAATTAGCCAGTAATGATAATACAATTGGTTTATTAAGCGCTGGCAATACTGGTGCGGTATTAGTGGGAACAATTAGATTCTTAAGAAGAGAAGATGGTGTTCGCCCATGCTTAGCCGCAATTATGCCAAACGCTGCTGATGCATTCACATGTTTGGTAGATACAGGTGCAACAATTGATTGCCAACCAGCCCAATTACACGAATTTGCTAAATTAGGCAGTTCCTTCATGCATGATCTTTATAAGATTGATAATCCAAGAGTTGCACTACTCTCTAATGGTGCAGAACCAACCAAGGGCAATAAATTAGTGAAAGAAACACATAAATTGCTTGCCGCCGATGAAACACTCAACTTTGTTGGTAATGTCGAAGGTAATAGCGCATTCAGTGGTTGCTGTGACGTTGTTGTCGCTGATGGATTTGCTTCTAACCAATTATTAAAAGCAACCGAAGGCACCGCTACTAGATTAATTACTGATATTGTTAAATATTCCAAGATGAACAATCGCCCAGATATTATGCCGTTAGTGGCTCACTTAATGGCCAAATACGATATCTCTAACTTAGGTGGAGGCATCATCTTAGGCGCTAAAAAATTAGTTATTAAATGTCGTGGCAACTCTGGAGAAAAAGCGATTCTCAATACAGCCACGATGTTAATCAATCTATCAACAAATCAAGTTTTATATAACGAGGTTAAATAAAATGTACAAAGAATTGAGGGAAATTCTTAAAAGGGTAATGCCTGGTATCAATCCAGATAATTACACACCAGAATCACGTTTAGTCGAGGATTTAAAATTTGATTCATTAGCCTTTATGGCTATGGCCAGTGAATTTGAAGCCACTTATGGCGTTGAATTCGAAGGTCCAATTCCATTTAAAACTGTGCAAGATGTTATGGACTTTGTCCAAGAACAAAAAAGATTAGGAGAAAAATAATATGCCAGAACGTAACTTTGTCATATTCACAGATTCCGATTGCGATATGACCCCAGAAATTGCTAAAAAATATGGTTATGAATTAATTTCTATGCCATACACTATCGATGGTGTTGAAATCAAACCATATGTTGATTTTGATAAATTTGATTATCACGCTTTTTACGATCGTTTAAGAGGTGGTACAATTCCTACCACATCCGCTTTATCACCAACTGAATATATCAATTACTTTGAACCATTCTTCAAAGCTGGAAAAGATATTCTTTATGTCCATTTCTCAGCCGCGATGAGTGCCACATTTAACGCCATGAGATTAGCGTTAGAAGAACTTGCCGAAAAATATCCAGAAAGAAGACTTTATGAAGTCGATACCAAAGGTATCACCGTTCCAAGTTTGGCGATTGTTATGCAAATTGGTGATTTAATTAAAAAAGGCGCCAGCATTGAAGATGTCCTTGAATGGGCAAAAGTTAATGTCGATAAACAAGCTTGCTATTTCTATGCCGACGATCTTAAATTCTTTCACAAATCTGGTCGTGTCTCAGGCTTTGCTGCCTTCTTTGGCGGTTTAGTCGGTATCAAACCAATCATCTGCATGGATGAAAACGGTGTTATGAGAACGAAAGATAAAGGTAGAGGAAGAGCGGCTACATTGAATAAACTTCTCGATTACGTTATTGAATTAGAAGACCATATTAAAGATTATCCAGTTATCGTTTCACATTGTGACTGCGTTGAATTAGCTGAACAATTAGCGGATATGTTAAAGAAACAATTTGGTGATGACTTAAATATTTTATTCGATGTTGTTAACCCAACCGCTGGTAGTCACTGTGGTCCAAACGCGATGGGTGTCACATTCCACGCAAAACACAGATAATTTGTTAATTAACAAAAACGACCGACATATCACAATCGTCGGTCTTTTTCTTATTTTTTATTTAAATACTTGTATAATTCTTCGCACGCTAACGACATTTTAGTGACTGAGAATTTATCACACTTTGGATAAATATAGAATGTGTCATTTAATGTGTTTAAATCAACACAATCGCCGTATTTGAAGAGATATTCATATTCGATATGGACGGAATAATTATCTTTAGTGGGCCAATTTAATTCAAATGGCTCGCCATTATCGAACCCTTTTAATTTGAAGCCATTCATATCGTGAGTTAGTTCACCCATACCTAAATCAATAAATTTTTTCGCATTTGGGAGAGCGTCGATTCTCACCGGAGTGGAGAATGAATATTTTCCTTCCTCAATCTCTTTTTTGACATTACTTCTTTCCCATTCATACCAATCTGGAATATGGGAGAATTCAGTGTCACCATCTTCAGCGACTAGCTCAAGATGTTCATTGACATTCCAAACTTTTCCACAGTGATTGCACTTTATAAAAGTGCCACCACTCATCATTTCATATTCAGTTAAACAATGTGGGCATTGATATAGGACTTTTTCTAATCCGATTGCCCTATCGTTATCTTTGACCAAGATACCTTTTTCTTTTAGCCAAGCATAGTCATCGTATTCAAGAGCTTTTTGCGTTCTCTCATTAAGTTCTTCAGGAGATAATTTCTCAACCTCTTCTTTAGTGGCAATACATTGCAAAGTGGCCTCTAATCCTTTAAGCTTTCTCACTCTTCTCGTGTTATAAAAAGGAGAAATGATGTGATCTCCATGAGTGGTTAAGGTCACTAATGGGACTTTTAAGAATTTAGCTAAAGCAGCATTACTTTCTGGAATTATTGATTTCGTGCCACATAATGAATATCTCGCTTCTGGGTAGATAACCATAATATCACCGTTATTAATAACGGTCTTAATATGTCTAAGGATATTCATATCATTAGTGAATTTTCTTTTGCAGATGCCACCGATGGAGCGGAGCAAACCTTCTCGACCGATAAAACCATCAATCGCGACAATATAATTGCAACGATTTGGTAATAAAGCTCTTTCTAAAACCATGAGGTCGTAATAAGAGTTATGATTACCCAATAAAAGATAAGGAGGCTTGATTCCTTCCATATTCACTCGATGAATCACTTGTTTATGGGGCTTAGTTTTAAGTGGAGCGATAATCTTCATCAAAAAACGAAGCTTTTGCCTCGTTGGAGGCTTTTTCATATCAAATCTTTTTACGTTATCTAACATATTATTTAATGGTGTCTAATTTAATTAAATTGGTGGAACCCGGTTTAGCACCCGCTGGACCACCAGTTAAAACGACATAATCACCTTTTTTTAGATTGTAATGCATTTTTGCGAGGTTTAAAGCGTTATTAAACATTGGAGTTGTGTGCTCAAAACGGCCCGCTATGGCAGGAGTAACACCCCAAGAGAGTCCTAACTTATACCACACTTTTTCGCTTGTTGTGACGCCTAAAATATTCACTGGAGCGCGGAATCTGGAAATCATTCTGACGGTTTTGCCTGTCAAAGAGGAAACAATAATTGCTTTAGCGTCAACATCTAACGCCATATCAACTGTCGCGTGAGAGACTGCATCAACACTACTTCTAATTTCAAAATTAGTTTCTTTGAAGATTTTAACATAATCGATATTACCTTCGGTAAATTCAGCAATTTTCGCCATATTAGCAGTAGATTCTACTGGGTATTTGCCATTAGCAGATTCGCCCGAAAGCATAATCGCCGATGTGCCGTCATAAACTGCATTAGCAACATCAGAGATTTCTGCTCTAGTGGGTCGAGGATTATTAATCATTGACTCTAACATTTCTGTGGCGGTAATAACCATTTTGCCTTTCATACGACATTTTTTAATTAATGTTTTTTGAATAGTAGGAACTTCAATAAATGGGACTTCCACACCTAAGTCGCCTCTTGCCACCATCACGCCATCAGCGATTTCGCAGATTTCATCAATGTTTTCTACACCGGTTCTATTCTCGATTTTGGCAATAATTTCAATTTCTTGACCACCATTGTCATCTAAAAACTTACGCATATCGACCATATCTTGTTTGCAAGAGACAAAGGAAGCAGCGACAAAATCAGCGTCATTTTCAATGCCAAATAATAAATCTGATTTATCTATTTCGCTGAGGAATGGTTGTTTTAAATGTTTATTTGGGAAAGACATACTCTTACGATCAGAGATCACACCACCATTAATAACTTCGGTTAAAATATCTTGACCTTTAATTTCTTTAACCTTAAAGATTACTAGGCCGTTGTTTACTAAAATTGTGTCACCTGGCTCTAATTCTTCATGGAGTTTCTTATAAGAAACTGAAACGATAGATTCATTACCGATGACATCTCTAGTGGTAAAAGTAAAGGATTGTTGAGGTTTTAAATCAACATTGCCTTCTTTGAATATACCAGTACGATATTCTGGTCCTTTAGTGTCTAACATAATGGCGATTGGAAGATTTAATTCTTCTCTCACTTTCTTAATCATTTCAAAGCGAACTTTGTGTTGCTCGTGATTGCCGTGAGAAAAATTACATCTTGCGACATTCATGCCCGCTTTCGCCATTGCGATTAATGTTTCCTCTTTGTCAGAGGCTGGGCCAATTGTACAAATAATTTTGGTTTTACGCATAAATATGTCCTTCTTTTTTTATAAACCTATTGATTGATGGTTAGTTGAGTGCTTGTGGCTATCTCGATACCTTTTTCTTTTAAGGCATCTAAAACCGCAATTCGAGCGGCGAACAAAGTGTCCCAATAATCTTCTGTCTTAATAAAGAATCTTAAATCACATTGCACGCCAAATTCTTTATATTCTCCAATAACCGCTGAAGCAGCTGGATCTTTTAATACTTTTTCGTTTCCATTAATCGTTTCTAATAATGTTTGCAAAACTTGATGAATATCATTTTTATAAGAAACAATGACATTAATGACAGCGCGTCTATTTTCGTGTTGTGTGTAATTAGTGACATTTGCTTTAGTGATGTTGTTATTTGGGATGTGGATTTTTTGTCCATTAATATTAAGTAATGTAGTGTAAAGTAAGGAGATGCGAAAAACCTTTCCTTCTTCTTGGCCAAAACTATTCACTACTTTGACATAATCGCCAGTCTTGATGTTTTTCACATTTAAGATTAAAACACCAGAAGCAAACATGCCGATGATATCTTGTAAAGCTAAGCCTAATGCAACGGTAATTGCAGAGATTAAACCAACTGCACCATTGAGATTTATGCCGAGGATACCAACAACCACAAAAGCGAGAATTAAATATAAAAGAATTTTAAAAGCTTCAATGAAAAAGTTTTTGGCTGATAAGTCAGCGGCTACACCTTTTTTGATACCAGAAGCTCTTTTAACTAATGAGATTATTAATTTTATTAATAAAATGCCTAGCACAATAACAAAGATAGCAATCAATATTCTTGTGAGCATGTTTAAATTTTTATCATCTTGGACAATAAAGAAATTTCCAATTGTGGTGAAAAAATATTTAATTCCTTCCCATACCGTTTCCCAAAAATTACTTAAAACCATGGAAACCTCCTTTATTTTTGTAATACTTTAACAAGTGTTTCAGCGGCAAAGGCAACGATGAATAAAGCGGCGATTATATAGATTGGTAAGCCAACTTCTTTTCTTTTTCCTTGCACAGTCATGATCACACTATATGTGATTAAGGCAAATCCGATACCATTAGAAATGGAATAACATAATACCGAGAATAAAATGCCGATAATCATAGAAAATGTTACCGCTAAATCTTTAAAGTCAATTTCGCCAAAAACACCTGCAATAATTGTGATACCAACGCAGACAAGCGCAGGAGCGGTCACACTACCAGCGGTAAAGATGGAGAAGATTGGATAGATAAAAGCACTTAATAAAAACATTAAAGCGGCAACGCAAGCGCTTAAACCCGTTTTAGCGCCAATAGAAACACCTACATTGCTTTCAGCAAAAGATGTGACAGCACTGGTTCCCATAGGTGCGCAAATTAATGTACCAGTAGCGTCTGCTAAGATGGCTTTATGGTAATTTTGCATTTTGCCATCTTCATCAATTAGGCCAGTCTTTTCACCAACAGCAATTAATGTTGCGGTCTTATCAAATAAGTTGACAAACATCATTGAGAAAATAGCGATATAGCTGATTGGATTTGTGAATACTTTAACAAGGTCTTTGCCAAATGCTTTAGTGTCATATCCACTATTGGAGAATAAGCCATAGAGGAAGACGTCTTTATAAGGTGTTAATTGGGCAAATTTCTCCCCAGAAATCCATGGAGCAATTGGTAAATTAGCTGGGATCGCTGTGATATCTTTTCCACTTGCATAATATAGGATTGAAGAAGAGATTAATCCTGCGATTGCGGCGAACAAAATACCTAAAGGTATCGCCATTGTTTTAATCATATTATTTTTTGAGAATAATAGGCAGATTGTGATGAATATAGAGATAATTGCAATCAGCATTCCTGGGTCAGAGAAATCGCCTAGAGTGACTAAAGTAGTATCGCTAGCGACGATAATTCCTGAACTTTTTAATCCAACAAACAAAATGAAAGCTCCTAAAGAAGCAGAAATCACACATTTAATACTCTTAGGGATGGCTTCGATAATAATTCTTCTGATTGGTGTAAGAGAAAATGCAAAGAACAAAACACCACAGATGGTTAATAAAATCATTCTTTGTTGCCATGAATCAAATGATGCAGATAATGTATATGCAACATAGGCATTAATGCCCATACCTGCAGATAAGACGATTGGATAATTCGCCACTAATCCCATAATCATTGTCACTAAAAATGAAATGAACGCTGTTGCAACAAAGACACCAGTAGGATTCATACCCATATCGCCTAAAATACGAGCGTTCACTGGTAAGATATAACACATTGCAATAAAGGTAACTAAACCACCAATGATTTCAGTTTTAAGGGATGTTTGTTTTTCTTCTAAATGGAATATTTTATTTAACAATTTCACTCTTATTCCTCGAACTTTCTACGCTTTTTAATAAAGATTAAACCAGCGCCTAGTAATGATGTTGTAGATATTAATATGCTGGAGGCTATTACTGAGCCGGAGCAGCCTTGATTTTCGCTTTGACTATCAGATGGTTTTTTGTCGATTGTGACTGAGAAACTGGCCATTTTGGTGACACCATTTTCAGTATAACTAACAAAGATATATCTAGTTCCTTTTGATGAGGAATCTAATGGATCGACTTTTGCTTGAGAAGTGACATCCTTAGATGTGCCATTAGAATATTTAGCGGTAACTTTCATTCCAGTTGTGTCTAATTGTTCACCGATGAAATATGTCAATTTATTTGGAGGTGTTACTTCAATGGATTCCAAAACGGATGCAACCGGTGTTGAGTCATTTACAACAACAGAACAACTATCATATTTTGTAGTGTCGAAAGTTGAAGTTGCTTTAATTGTGACGTTGCCTTTTGCTAAAGCAGTAACAACACCATTATTTACAGATGCAATGGCAGGATTACTTGTTGACCACGTTACACTTTCGGGTGCCCCATTTAATGAATAGACACTTGCGGTTAATGTGCTTGTTTTTATACCATTTAAATCTAGATTTAAACTTGATGGAGAAATAGTGACAGAAACAACTTCCGGGTCAGGATTATTAGAATCTATAACAGTGACTGTACATTCACCATATTTAGCAATATTGAATGTTGATGTTGCTCTAATTGTTGTTGTGCCTTTGCCAACCGCACTCACCACACCATTATTAACTGTTGCAACATTAGTATTCGAAGAAGACCAAGTTACTGTTTGAGGGGCATCATTTTTAACTGCTACTGTCGCTGTTAACGTTTCACTAGTTTTACCATTTAAATCAAGAGTGAGACTTGTTTTGGAGATAGATACCGATGTGACATATGGCGTTCCGTCATCACCTAATGGATCTGGTTCGGAATAATTAGCACCATAAATTAAATTAGCGTAACTTGGATGATCAATAAATGGATTTCTATTGCCTTGCAAATCATAAATAACATTGTTTCTATATATTTCTCTTGGGGTCACTGGAAATTGAGCGTGCCATTTTAAAGCGGTTTGTTCACTATCAAAGATTTGTGACAAATCATATCCATAATAAATTGTGCAATATAAACACGCTCTCGCCACTTCCCCTTTAGCTTCATCACATGGTTCAAAATAAGAACCAGTAGAATAACATTCAGTGACATGACCAAATTCGCTTACAGGATTATACTTGGAGTGGTCTATATCGGCAAAAGATTTATTTGCTCTTGTGTTATTAATTTGCCCTTCACAAGCAAAGATATTGTGATTATCTTTGTCACTGTTTGGAAAATTCCCTTGTGGATAGACATGCTCTCTGTTCCAAGTATCCCAAGAATAACTGCCAACATGAGCAGTCTTCTTAATGTTGTGTCTAGTATATAAACATAAAACAGAAGATGAATCATCTTGCGCTTCATCAGCAGCTTCATATCTAGACCAGTCGTAACTTGGATTGTCGGGTTTGTTGAAATTTTTTAAAGCACTTTTTAAAGCACTACCAGTTTTGCCGTCGCATGCTGAATAATAATCGGCATCCACATTAGGTGTTTGATTGATGTTCCATGCAAGAGTTTCTTGAATTGGTTTTTCTTGTTTAGTAAAAATAGATAAGCTAAATGCACTAAGAGCCAGAACCCCCATTGCAAAGTATTTAGAAAATCTTTGTTGTCTCATAATATTGTCCTTTTATCGTGTATTATTCTACTATTAGTTATTCTTTTATTCAAATAAAAGCAGAACCATTAGTATATGATTCTGCCATTTTCCTAATTGAGATATCTTATTAAAGGTCTTTAATTAACTCTTTTGTCTCCTCTATATATTTGAGAGGATATGGAACCACAAGTGGTTCAAGGGTAAAACCTAATTTTTGTAATTGTACTTTAGATTTATTAGTGGTTTTGCCTGCTGGATAGAGAATGAATCTAGTGGTTTCTTTGTTTAGTTTTAATTGATCTAATACAGTACAAATTGGAGTGGATAATCTATCATTCCAAATAGGTGAACCAACGATTACTAAATCGTCATCATGTAGGTCAATTTTGAGTTCATTAATTTTTTCTCTTTTTTTGCTCATTGCCATACCACCATATTTAAGAATTGTAAAAAAGCCAACTTTCTTCGGTTTCTTCACCATTTCTACTTTGATTGGTTTATAGCCTTTTTCTTTAAGCTGTTCAGCAAGGTTATCACCATTACCGGTTAAAGAGAAATATATAAAATACTTTTCCATAATCAATACTTCCTTTGTTATGTGTTTAGTTTAGCACAGCAAAAAGAAAAAGAGAAAATTCTCTTTTCGCTTTTGTATAGTTCAATGACGGCGTAATACCTCATCCATTTTTCTTTCTCATTTCCTCTCTCACTTGACGAATTATTTCGTTTATTTGTTCAAGAGTCATCTCGGAATTACCATTATTATTTAATTCTTCTTGGTTTTTTTAAAGCTTCTAAGGCTTTGCGAGTGTCTGTCTTTTGCTGTCTTTGGGGATTAAAGTTGCCGCCATTAAAGGTGACACTTTTCATCTAGGGGTGTTATTTAACGACGTTTACATATATCTCTTATTTAGATATAAAAAAATCCTCGAGCGTGTTCAAGGACAATTAAGCAATATTTGGTAGCTGAGGACGGATTTGAACCGCCGACCTTGAAGGTATGAACTTCCTGCTCTAGCCAACTGAGCTACTCAGCCATATCTGGTGGATCTGAAGGGAATCGAACCCTCTACCTCCTGAATGCAAATCAGGCGCTCTCCCAAGTGAGCTACAGACCCATGTGTCGCATAAATGCGGCATTAAATAAAATACACGAGTGATATAAATTTTACAAGTTATTTCTTTATATAAACCAAATCTGGTTTAGAAATTGTCACCCTAGTGTGGCTTGGAATATCTTCGGTGACAAATACATTGCTGCCTAATATGACATCATCACCCACTACAATATCACCAAGGATTGAAGCTCCTGAATAAATAGTGACATCGTCTCCAATTGTTGGATGTCTTTTTGTGCCTTTTAGGCTATGGCCTTTAGAAAGAGATAACGCTCCTAAGGTGACACCTTGATATATTTTGACTCTTTTGCCTACTATTGCGGTCTCACCAATAACTGTTCCTGTGCCATGGTCGATAAAGAAAGGAACTCCAATTGTGCCGCCTGGATGGATATCAATACCTGTAATCTTATGAGCTTGTTCAGAAATGAATCTGGATTCAACTTTATATCCTAATAAATATAAAGGATGAGCAATACGATAATAGCAAATCGCTAAAAAGCCTGGATAAGAGAGGATAATTTCATCTAATGAATTAGCGGCAGGATCACTATCATAGAAGAATTTTAAATCTTCTTGTAATAGATTCTCGACAAGTAAAAGATGGTCGCAATATTCTCTGGCTTTTTCTAAATTGTTATCAACATTCTTTAAAAAAGAAAACTGGATATCATTCTTTTGATTTCCAATAGCGTTGCCATAGCAATCATTAATAAACAAGTAAAGATTATTTGGTGAGTTCACGCTTATTATTTTACGAATAATTAGTTTTTAATCAATCAAAACGATAAAAAACGAGATTTAACAATCCCGTTTCTTACCTAGATAAGATATCAACTATTTGAAATATCTCTTTAACATCGCTTCTAAGGCCGCTCCATGGCGTTGTTCATCTTTGGCCATTTCATGGACAGCATCGTGAATTGCGTCATAGTTGAGTTCTTTGGCCTTTTTGGCAATATCTAATTTAGAAGCGCAGGCACCATTTTCACCCGCTAACATCTTTTCAATATTAGCTTTAGTGTCGGCAACAACAACTTCCCCTAATAATTCAGCGAATTTAGCAGCGTGTTCTGCTTCTTCTTTAGCGATTTGCTCAAAGAGCATGGCGATTTCTGGATACCCTTCTCTTAAGGCTTGTCTAGCCATAGCGAGGTACATCCCAACTTCACTGCATTCACCTTTGAAGTGATCTCTACAACCTTGTAAGACAAATGGGTCAACGCCTTGAGCAACACCGATATCATGTTTACAAGCCCACACTAACTTGTCAGATTTTGGTTCTTCTAAAATTGTTTCTAATTTTGAGAAATCAGCACCACAAATTGGACATGGATCGCCTTCTTTAACTTCAACAATTTGTCCACATACTTTACAACGATATTTCATATCAATTTTTCTCCTTAAATTAATTATATATTAGTTAAATTATTTTTAAATCCTCTAACGCTAATTTTACACCATGCTCATGGATGGTTTCGGCAATGTAGGTTGCTCTTTCTTTCACTTCTTCTCTACCGTTTCCTACCGCAATAGATAGCCCTACTTCTTCAAACATCGCGATATCTCCATAATCATCACCGATACCAATAGATTGTGCTTTTTTAATCTTTAAACATTTAAGAACTTTTTTAATTCCTAAACCCTTTGAACAATCATAATATCTAAGATCAACACCGCATTTATCAAATCTAAAATAATTGATACTTTTAGGTATTAAAGGTTTTATCTCTTCATCCATTTCTTCAGGGGCAAATAAGAGCAGGGCAGAAACGTGTTTAAAGTGATGATTTCTAACCTCTGGAATCGTTTCGACAAATCGGGTTAAATAGTCAAATACATAGTCATTCGGCGCTAAAGTGAAAAATCTTTCTCTTTCTGTGCGCACTTCAAGCGATAAATTTCTTTTGTCTGCGATGCCGTTAATTTTCTTTACCACTCTCGCTGGAATATTGTGAGCAAATATGAGTTTATCATGAGCAAAAGCTACTTCTCCGTTTGTGCAAATAATACCATCAGGATTAAAGATATTTAATAGCCCTGTGCTCACTACACTATCATATGGACGAGCTGTGCATAGATAAATAAGAACGCCCTTATTTTGTGCTCTTTTTAAAGCATCGATTGATTCATAATCCCAATCGTGAATTTTATGATTGAGAATAGTCCAATCAATATCAACAAAGATGATTTTGTAATCGTTTTTATAATCCATAAAATAGGTTAATAGCGTTTCTAATCTATTCCTTTACAAATTGCTATCTTGATATTATCGAAAAAAACTCACTATGTAAATTGAAATGTATTTCAATATATGAAATAATGTTAAGGTATATACGAGGTATTTTAATATGGCTAAAGTAATGACAATTAACTCTGGTTCATCAAGTTTAAAGTTTAAACTTTATGAGATGCCAGAAGAAAAAGAAATCTGTTCTGGTAACTGTGAAAGAATCGGTTTAGCAGATGGTATCTTCACTATTAAGTATGATGGTAAGAAAGAACAAACCACTCCTGTTTTCCCAAATCACGCAGTAGCCGCTAAAACAGTTGTTGATGCTTTATTAGAAAAAGGCATTATTAAATCATTTGAGGAAATAAAAGCAATTGGCCACCGTATCGTTCAAGGTGGTAAATATTTCTCTAAATCTGCGATGTTTGATGCTGATACAGAAGCAAAGATTGAATCTTTAATTCCTTTAGCACCACTTCATAACGCTGCTCACTTAACATGCTTTAGAGCGTTTAAAGAGGTTTTGCCAAATTGTCCTGCAATTGCGACTTTTGATACAGCTTTCCATCAGACTATGTCTGAAGAAGACTATACATTCGCAATTCCATATGAATTAACAGAAAAATATGATATTAGACGCTATGGAGCTCATGGTACATCACATAAATATTTAGCCGAAAAAGCTAATGCTTATTTACCAGGTGTTGAACATCCAAGATTAATTACTTGCCATATTGGTTCAGGCGCTTCAATTTCTGCAATTAAAGATGGTAAATGTGTAGCGACCTCTATGGGTCTCACACCATTAGGTGGCATTATGATGGGAACTAGAACTGGTGATATGGATCCATCAGTGTTCAACTATGTTGTGACTGTGACTGGAAAATCTGCAGAAGAAGTTTATCAAATGTTTAATAAACAATCTGGTTTTAAAGGCGTAGCGGGCTCATCCGATTCCCGTGATGTTCTCGCTGGTGTTGAAACTGGTGATCAAAAATGTATCTTAGCCAATAAGATTTTCTTAAGAAGAATTTGTGATTATATCGGTCAATATTATGTGAGATTAGGCGGATGCGACATGATTATCTTTTCCGCTGGTATTGGCGAAAACGAACCAAGAACAAGAAGAGATGTCTGTAAGATGCTTTATCCTTCATTAGGCACAGTTATTGATGAAGAATTAAATAGCACATTGCGTGGTAAGGAAGCCTTATTATCCACTCCAGAGAGCAAGATTAAAGTCGCAGTTATCCCAACCGATGAAGAAGTAATGATTGCTCGTGATGCCTATAAAATGTGCATTCTTAAGGAGGACTTATAATGGCCCTTGACCCAGTCATTAAAGAATACGGAAAGAAGTTCATTAAAGAATATCGTCGTGTTTTAAGTGCGATTAAAAGATATGATCGAATTGCCATTTTCCGTCATACTATGCCTGATTTTGATGCCTTAGGCACTCAATTAGGATTAGCCACTTGGATTAAAGACAACTTCCCAAATAAAGAAGTTAAAGTTTTTGGTGATAATCATGTCACTTTTACTCCTCGACTTTATCGAGAGATGGATTCAGCTAATCAAACTTGGTTCAAAGAACCATTCCTTGCCATTATTTGTGATACTGGTAATACTTCCCGTATTGCGGATCCAAGATGGAAAAAGGGGAAATTTAAAATTAAAATTGACCACCATCCAGATGTTGAACATTATGGCAAAATCAGTATTGTCGATACCTCCGCTGCTGCAGCGAGTGAAATCGTTGTTAATATGTTATTAAACTTTAAAGGTAATTATTTCATCTCTAAAGAAGCAGCTTTCTATTTCCACTCTGCGATTGTCGGTGATTCCGGTTCCTTTAAATATTCTTCCGTTTCCCGTCATACATTCGCGATTGCGGGTGAATTAGTCTCCACTGGCATTAGTGTTTCTGAAGTCTACCAAAAGATGTTCTTAAAGCAAATCGATGACTTAAAAGTAACGGCCTATGTTTTAAACCACTTTGAAGTTTCTGATAAAGGCGTTGCCTATTATGTATTAGACGCGAAGATTCAAGAAGAATTAAAAATTACCACTGAAAGAGGTAAAGAAAATGTCAATCTCTTCGCAAATATTGAAGGCATCAATTGCTGGTGTTCTGTTACCGAAGATGTCAAGGATCATTGCTGGAGAGTTTCATTAAGAAGCAAAGATATTCCAATCAATGGAGTGGCAGAGATGTTTGAAGGTGGAGGGCACGCTCAAGCGTCTGGTGCTAAACTTAATTCTTTAAACGATTTACCACGTTTGATTGAAGAACTCGGTAAATTATTCTAATCAGTCTAAATATTACTGAAAAAAGGTAGCAATTTTGTTACCTTTTTTTGTTGTATTATTTATAATACTAGTATGAGTAAGTTCGCACCCATACATATCATCAGTGGTTATTCCTTTCTACGTAGTGGATTGACTATTAAGAAAATTGAAACTGCATTAAAAAATAATGATTATTTTGGGATGGGCTTAACTGATGAGGGGGTTTTACATGGCTATCCACCATTCTTCCACCTCATGGAAAAATATCATAAGCCTTACATTCTTGGTTTATTTTTAAATGTTGATGAAGATTTCATTGCGGCGTACGCAATTAATGAGGATGGTTATAACAACCTCATCAATATTTCATTAGCTATACAAAAAGAAGAATTCAATTTTGCTTATTTAAAAGAACATTCTTCTGGTTTAATTGGGGTTTTAGAGACTAATCACGGTAAGTTCAAAGAACTATTTTCCCTTGTAGAGAAGGTTGATACTTCTTTCACTAAATATGTTTTAAAAATCTCTGATTTTTTTAAAGCGGGGTTTTATCTTGGTGTCGAAGTAACTTCTAGAGAAGAAGTGAAATTTGCGAATAAAGTGAGAAGATTTGCTGATGAATTTACCTATGATTGCGTGGCTTTTCCAAGGGTAAAATATCTAAAAAAAGATGATGCGATTACTTTAGATATCGTAAATGCAATTCAACTAGGTGAGCAATTAAAAGATAAAGCAAAAGTTGGACAAGAATATTTTATGACTGAGTCTGACTATCATAAGATTTATTCTGGGATTGAAATTGATAATACGAATAGAATTATTAATTCAAACAAGCTAGATTTTTCTAAAAATAGAGGGCAAATGCTCCACTATCCATGTGATGATAGCGATTTAGAATTAAGAAATCGTGGTTATAAGAAATTAGAAGAACTTGGCCTAAAAGACCACAATGAATATATCGACCGATTGGAATATGAACTGAGTGTTATTAAATCAATGGGATATTCTGATTATTTCTTACTCGTTCAAGACTATGTTAATTGGGCAAAAAATAACGATATCTTAGTCGGCCCTGGCAGAGGCTCCGCAGCCGGATCGTTGATTTCTTATTTACTTAATATCACTGAAGTTGATCCTTTAAAATATGGTTTACAATTTGAAAGATTTTTAAATCCCAATCGTTTAACAATGCCTGATATCGATGTCGACTTCATGGATATTAAAAGAGATGATGTCGTTCAATTTATGCGTGATAAATATGGTAACCATCGGGTTGGCAATATTGTTGCTTTACAAACCATCGGTGCCAAGCAATCTTTACGAGATATTGGTAGAGTCTATAATATTCCGGAAAGACATATTTCTTTACTTAGTAAAACCATTAGAGAAGATAGGGAAGATAGGGATATGACTTTAGGCAAAGCCTATCGTTATAATGAAGACTTTAAAAAGCTCTGTGATTCCGACCAATATTTTAAAGAAATTGTTTCACTAGCAGGCAAGATTGAAGGTTTGCCAAGACAGACTGGTCAACACGCTGCTGGTATTGTTTTAAATAATGTCGACATGGAACAAGCCATGCCTGTATCTATTGATTTAAACGATAATTATATTTCTCAGTACGAATTCAAATATTTAGAAGAGCAAGGTTTCTTGAAGATGGACTTCTTAGGCTTAAGAAACCTCACTACCGTCAGTTATTGCGTGGATTTAATTAATCTCCACTATCCCGATTTGCATTTAGATAAATATCAAATTCCCTATGACACTCCGGAAGTCTTTGATTTGATTAAAAGTGGACAAGTCATTGGTTTATTCCAAATTGAAACACCAGTGATGAAAAAAGGTATCCAAATATTAAAGCCAAGTTGTTTTGATGATGTTGTTGCATTACTCGCTTTAAATAGACCTGGTCCAATGGCGTTTATTCCTAGTTATGCTAAACGGAGAGATGGTAAGGAGAAAATTAGTTATATCTCTAAAGATTTAGAAGATATTTTATCTAGCACCTATGGAATTATTGTCTACCAAGAACAAATTAACCAGATCGCCACCAAGATTGCTGGTATGACACCTGGAGAAAGCGATTTATTTAGAAGGGCGATTTCTAAAAAAGATAAAGATGCTTTAACAAAGAATAAAGAACTATTCATAAAAGGATGTTTAGCCAAAGGCTATAGTCAAAAAACCGCTGATGAGATATTTGAACATATCGCTAAATTTGCTAACTATGGGTTTAATAAATCTCACTCAGTAGCCTATGCTGTTTTGACTTGCCGGATGGCGTGGTTAAAAGCTAATTATCCTTTAGAATTTTATTCGGCAATTTTACAAACTGGTACTTCTAGTGAGACTAAATTTGGTGAATATATCTCCGAGATGAGAAAGCGTAACATCAAGATATTGCCACCAAGTATTAATCATTCATCAATGTTATTTGATGTAAAAGAAGAGGCTTTGTTATTCCCATTCTCTTCTATTCATGGGCTCAATTCTTTAATGGCCAAAAACATTATTGAAGAAAGAGAAAAAGGTCTTTTTACTGACTTCTTTAATTTTGTTAGTCGTTTATACCCTTATAAGATTAACGAATTACAAATATTAGCGTTAGTTAATTCTGGGGCTTTAGATGAGCTATATCCATCAAGAGCCTCAATGCGTATCACTATCAAAGCCGCTTTGCAATATGCGGAACTCAACTATTCCGAAGATGGACAAATGAATTTAGGTATCTCGGCAATTAATCCACCGATTATGAATGTTGAGACCGATCGACCAATTGATAATCTCGACTTTGAATATGACGCAATCGGTGTGATGTTATCAAGTAATCCTTTGGATTATCATAAAGAACAATTAGATAAATTAGGTGTTGTTAATATTAATAACGCAAATCAAACTAAGGTCAATAAGATGGCTGGTGTTATTAAATCAGTCAAACAGATTAAGACCAAAAAAGGCGACCAAATGGCAATCATTAAAATATATGATCAAACCGGTGATTTAGAAGTCACAGTCTTCCCAAAAGTATTTGATTTAGTAAAAGGATATTTGGTGAGGAATGCGATAGTCATTGTGACAGGCCGATTTGAACAAAGAGAAGAATTATCGTTCTTTGCGGATAATATTGAAAAATTGGAGGTTGAATAATATGCGAAAAATAACAATTATCGATGGCAATTCATTGCTCTTTAGAGCGTATTACGCAACTGCATATCCTGGCGTGGAGATTATGCGTAGCCAAGATGGCACTCCTACTAACGCTATCTTTGCTTTTAGTAACATGATTAATAAGATTCTTTCTGATGTTAAAGAAGGCGACGCCATTATGGTGGCCTTTGATACTGGAAAGCCTTCTTTTAGAAAAAAAGAATTAGAAACTTATAAAGCGAATAGAAAACCGGCTCCTGAGGATTTAGTAACACAATTCCCAATTTCTCGTGATTTTTTAAAAGCTTTAGGTATTTTTCAATTCGAAGAAGAAGGATTTGAAGGTGATGATATCGCTGGTAGCGTCGCAAAATTAGCGGAAAAAGAGGGGTTTGAAGTTCACTTATATACATCCGATAGAGACTTCCTCCAATTAGTGGACCCTAATATCTATGTCCACATTATTAAAAGAGGCCTTTCTGATGTCGCGATTATGACACCAGAAAAAGTCGTTGAAGAATGGGGATTTGAACCGCTCAAGATTATTGATTATAAAGGTTTAAGAGGAGATTCTAGTGATAACCTACCAGGTATACCAGGAATCGGTGAAAAAACCGCGGTTAAATTAATTCAAGAATATGGGAGTTTTGATAATATTGTCGCTAACGCTAGTAATATTACCGGTAAAGTTGGTGATGCTATCAAAAATAACGCTGAAATCGGTCGAGTCTCTCGTGATTTAGCAATTATTCTTACTGATTTGGACTTACCATTTACTACTGAAGACCTTGTTTATACTGGTTATGACTTTAAGGAAATCAATGATTTCTGCCAAAAATATGGTTTAAAACAATTTATCAGCAAAGTTAGTCCAAAATGGAAAAAGAAAGATGTCACTTCTTTAGAGGATTTTAAACCAGAAGTCATTAATTCATTAAAAGAGATTAATATTCCTAACGAAATTGGTTTTGCAGTTGATTTTAGTGATGATGACTACACTAACGCTGATATCTATGGTGTCGCATTTGAAATTAATAATCGCCACTATTACATTCATCTTGGAGATTTAAAAAATGATGAGTTCGCTTTAAGGGTTTTAAAAGATAAAAATATCAAAAAATATTGTTATGATTTCAAGGCTATTAAAGTTGGTTTAGCCTTCCAAGGCATTGAAATTGAAGGTTGCGTATTTGATTTATTAATCGCTTCATATTTACTCGATTCTTCAATTAAGAGTAATCCTGATATCGTCATGAATTTATTTGGAGCGGACCTCTCTAGTAATGAAGATGAGTCGATGTCATTATTTACATCAGAAAAAGTCGAAAGAACTGCAAAAATCGCTTATTTTGCGAAGAATTTAGCAAAAAAGGTCTATAAAAATTTAGAGGAAGTAAGCGCTGATACTTTATATGAGAATCTTGAAATTCCTCTAATTAGCACTCTTGCCGAGATGGAAATTGAAGGCTTCCCACTAGATTGGAAAACATTAGAATCCTTTGGCGTGGAGTTTAAAAAGAATATTGATACATTAAGTGAAGAAATCTATGAACTAGCAGGAGAAAAATTTAATATTGCGAGCCCTAAACAATTAGGAGAAATTCTCTTCGATAAATTGCAACTAAAAGGTAACCGCAAAGGCTCAACATCATTTGATTATTTAAAAGAATTAATTGATGAACATCCTATTATTCCAAAGGTTTTAGAATATCGTAAATATGCGAAATTATTATCCACCTATGTTGATGGGATGAAAGTTCATATTCATAAAGATGGAAAGATTCACGCTAAATTCAATCAAGCTTTGACCACTACCGGTAGATTATCAAGTAGCGATCCAAACTTACAAAATATTTCTATTCGTGATGAAGAAGGAAAAACAATTAGAAAAGCTTTCTATTATCCAAATCATGAATATGAGATTCTTTCTTTAGACTATTCACAGATCGAATTAAGAGTTTTAGCCTCTTTATCTAACTGTAAAGGTCTATTAGATATTTTTAGAAGTGGTGAGGATATCCACTCCGCTACCGCTAAGACTATTTTTAACCTCGATAGTGAGCCAACAGACCAGCAAAGAAGAAAAGCTAAAACTGTTAATTTCGGTATTGTCTATGGCATCTCTGATTGGGGGTTATCAGAACAATTACAAGTATCCGTTTCAGAAGCTAAAAATATTATTTCTAGTTTCTACACTAACTTCCCAGAAATTGCCACTTTCTTCCAAGGTGTCGTTAATGAGGCATTAAAGAATGGGTATGTTTCTACATTAATGGGGAGACGCAGATATTTAAGAGAATTGCACGATTCTAATTATCAAACTCGAGAATTCGCTAAACGCGCAGCGATGAACGCACCAATCCAAGGCACTGCTGCTGATTTAATTAAAGCCGCGATGATTAAAGTAAATCAAAAGATTAAAGAAGAAGGTTTACAAAGTAAAATGGTTCTTCAAATCCACGATGAATTAATTTTCAAAGTCGTGAAGGAAGAAAAAGATAAATTATATAAATTAGTAAAAGAAACAATGGAAAATGCAATCGATTTATCAATTCCATTAGAAGTAGATGGAGGATTTGGCCTCGATTGGTATAGTGCCAAATAGATTTATGCCTGAATTACCAGAAGTTGAAACTGTTAAAAACGTTCTTATTCCAATAGTGAGAAATCAAACTATTAATAGAATAGATGTTTTAAGAATGTCCACTATTCATGGAGATATTAAAGAATTTGTTTCAACTTTAACTAATAAAACATTTTTAGACGTCACTCGTATCGGTAAATTTTTAATATTCCACCTTAGCGATGATGTTGTCATCATCTCTCATTTAAGAATGGAAGGAAAATATTATGAACTATTAGAAGATGAGTCAAACACTAAATATTCTCGAGTTGTCATTCATTTAAAGAATGGTCATAAACTTTGTTACGATGATTCTCGTTGTTTCGGGATGATGAAATTATCCACCGAAAAAGAATATCGTCATGTCAAAGATATCGCTCAATTAGGGCCAGAACCATTTGATATTAAAGATGTGAAATATCTTTTGGATAGGTGCAAAAAATCATCATTGCCAATTAAATCCACATTATTAGATCAAACATTAATGACTGGTTTAGGTAACATTTACGCTGATGAAGTCTTATTTGCTAGTAAGATTCATCCACTTACACCCGCTAATAAAATTACAAAGGCCGAATGGACCACTATTATAAATAACGCGCAAAGAATATTGCATGAAGCTATTCATGCCGGTGGTTCCACCATCAAGAGTTATCACCCAGGAAAAGATATCGATGGTAATTTCCAAAGCGCTTTATTGGCCTATGGCCATAAAGGTGAGCGTTGTCCGACCTGTGGAATGATTATGCGCTTTATCAAAGTGGGCGGTAGAGGCACAACTTATTGTCCAAAATGTCAAAGACAAAAAGCTGAGAAACTCTCGATTGCTATTTATGGAAGAATTGCCTCAGGTAAATCAACAGTGTTAGAAACATTTAAAGAAAATGGTTACTACACTATTTCATCTGATGATATTGTCTCTAACTTATATAAGAAAAAAGAAGTAGTTGAACAGATTAATAACGCATTTAATCTCGCTTTTAAAGATGAGGCAGATAAACAAACCTTAAGAGAATTAATTAGAAAAGATGATAAGAATCGTAAAAAGTTAGAAAAGATTGTCCATCCTTGGGTAAAGAAGGAAATTGTTAATACAATTAAAACTATTAAGGCTCGTATGATTGTGGTTGAAGTTCCACTTCTATATGAATCTAAGATGGATAATTTGTTTGATGTTGTTATCGCAGTGGATGTATCTAGTGAAAAACAAATTAAATTCTTGACAAATCGTAATCCAGAAACCGCAAAATCTCTTTTAGAGATTAACGCTAATCATCAATTTGCTAAAAATAAAGAAAAAGCCGACTATCTATTGGTCAATGATGCCGGCTTAGATAAATTAAAGAATAAGACTCAAAAAATTATTAATGAGCTACAATGTCGCCTAGATTAATTTCTTTACCGGCGACATTTTTAATAATTGAACCGATTTGTTTGGCTCTAATTTCACCTGCTTTACTAGTGCTATATAAGGTCACTAATTCATTAACCGTAAAATCACTGGTGATAATTGTGAATAATTTTTTGCTCGCCCTAGTCGAGAGAATTGGGAAGATAATCGCATCTCTAATCAAATCGGTTTTAACTTCGTTACCAAAGTCATCTAAGACTAAAACTGGAACAGTGCAATATCTATCGAGTTCTCTTTTAAATCTCTCTTTATCTTTAAAATAAAGATCAGTTAATTCTGCGATACGTCTATTTGCGTTTGCAAAGATGATTGGTCCTTGTTTATTTTTCGCGATATCAACCGCAATCGCGGTGACCGCAAAGCTTTTACCAGTATTAGCCATACCTGTAACATATATCCAATTATTAATTTTATGTCTCTTAAATTGAATATATTTATCGATAATCTCTAACTTTGGTTGATTGTCTTCAACATCTTTAAATGTGACATCGAGCAAGTCGCTATCAAAATCTCTAATCAAAAATTGATTTTGGAATTCCACTCTTTGGAGGAATTTTTTACACGGGGAGATTTCTCTATCTACATAGCCATTACGATAAGTCACTCTAGTGCAGAACAAAGGATTCTCTTTTTGACATTTATCAACACCAGGACATTTATCGCAATATTTTAAATCCATCACAAAGTCATAGACTTTGGCGATGTTATCTCTGATTTGTTGATCAGTGAGACCTAATTTTGCTAGATATCTAATTGCCTGTGGGCAAGTTAAGTATTCGCGATACATTTCCTCTAAAATGTCATCACTACTTGTAACGTTTAAGTCGACTTTAATTTTCTCCATTGTTGTCGCCCTCCTCTAATTGTCTAAGCAAATCTTCTTTATTCAAAATTCTCTTTGGCTCTTCTTTTGTTTCTTCCACAACTGGTAATTCTTCTTGAGACTGTTCATATGTTGGTTTTTTCCTCTTTGAGGAAACTTTCTTCAAATAGTTCATTGCATCGATTGCGGTTGTAATTCCTTCTCGAGCAACACTACCAGCGATTTTTTCCACGAATGGCTTAGATAAGACATTGTCGTTTACTGTGAGAACATAATCTATGATTGCGTTGATAACACTATTTGGTAAACGGAATTTACTTGAGATTGTATTCACTATCATTAAGTCGCTGATAGATGGTTGTGAACCATTTTGTAAGATGGAAAGATAACGTTTAGGATTAGCTTGCTCCATGATGTTAATCTTTCTAGCTAAATCGGTATTACCCGCCATTTCACCATTCAATTTGTTTTTGGCGTGATTTGTTAAAGAGCGATAATTGATTTCTTCCGCAAAGATTTTGGTTATTTGTTCAAAATCTAAACGATGATTTTTATCCGCTAACGGGTTGTAATTATTGCGAACTGTATTAGCTGCACTTTCTTCACTCACTCCATACAGAGTAGCGAGTCTTTCAACTTCTTTCATATCCTTCTTAGAGAAGGCTTCGGCTTTAATTTGCGATATTTCACTTAATGTTTTGAAGAATAATTCATAGGAGAATCCACTATTGAGCTTAGCGCTTTGTCTAGTGACAATATTACTATCTCCATTTTCCATTGCCTTTACAAAGGCAGGGTTATCGAAGTCCGGAGAGAACACTTCAATAAATGAGGCTGTGATTTCTTTCCCTTCGGGACGATTTTTAATTGTGTAAAGAGTTTTAAGTTTATTAGCCTCTGTTTCTCCTATACTTTGTATCAACATTCCATAAAGCAATGTGTTATCGAAGAATAATTTAGGAGTCTTTGGAGCGTATAACTCATATTGATAAAGTTTCAAACCCTTTAAATCAGAGACAAATGTCTTTAATAGACCAATGGCTTCTAAATTCTTTCTCGCATCAACGAACTCACTAGCATTCATCATTGTGCGGTTAAAGAGTATTTCGTGGCTCACTATTGGATTGATTTTTTGATTATCGTATTCCGATAGTAAGGTGAAGTATAAACTCACTGCTTTATAACCGATGATTGGTTGATACAAGTTTGTTAATGTCAAACGATCATAATCGGCGATTAATGAGTTAACACTTACTTCGAGATAGTCTTTTTCTTTTAATATCAGCATATTTGTCCCTTCATTTGCTCATTATTATCTTAATAATTCCACTACTTTTCAACGTTAAAAAACAGGGTCAAAAATTGGGGATAATTTGTCCACATCAGTAAAAATTCAATTTATATATAAATTAACTTCTTATCCACAATAAATAAGGAAGTTTTCCACATTAAAATTTGTGGATAAATATTATGCGAAACGCATGAAATTAATTTCATAATTACCCCAACCCATGACCTTTCTGGTTTTGCCTAGAATATTAGCTAAATTGATGAAAATACATGAAGA
>CAJOLV010000015.1 GCA_905235515.1 uncultured Bacilli bacterium
AATTACTACATGTTCAAAAATTAAAGAAAACACCGATTTTATTCGATGCAATCTTATCTTTTTGCAAAAATCAGGAAAAATTAAGTGTCAAAGTCGAGAGTATATACCAAAATAGTTTTGAGATATACTTAACTTTTTTATTGGGTCATAAATGCATTAACTTTTCTTTCAAAAAAGTTATAAAAAAACACCATTTTCCCTGCAAAAGCGGGATATTTTGGTGCTTTCTTAAATTTTATTGTCCTTAGATGGACATCATTTCTTTTTCTTTTTCTGCGACAATTGTATCAATGTTTTTAATTGATTCATCAGTCACTTTTTGAATTTCATCAAGAACACGCTTTTGGTAATCTTCTGGCATTTCTTCGTCTTCTTTGATGAGGTCGATATATTCTCTTCTAATATTGCGAATTGCGACTTTCGTTTCTTCGCCATATTTACGAGCTTGTTTGGTTAAATCTCTTCTTCTTTCTTCTGTTAAAACCGGAATCATTAATCTAATTTGTTGGCCTTCATTAATTGGATTAATGCCTAAATCAGATGCGTTGATCGCAGTAACGATGGCTTTGACATCATTCTTATCATAAGGTTTGATAAGAAGTTGTCTTGGTTCAGGAATAGTAATGGAAGAGATTTGATTTACTGGTGTTGGTGAACCATAATAATCAATCATCAATCCATTTAACATTTGCGGATTGGCTTTCCCAGTACGAAGAGTGACTAAAGTGCTACGAAGTGAATCGACAGATTTATTCATTCTGTTTTTACAATCTAATGATAATTCATCCATAAGGTTATTCTCCTTTTTTCACAGTTGTGCCAATATCTTCTCCACTAGCGACTTTTAAGAAGTTGGCAGGATTTGCCATTGAGAAGACTCTGACATCAATGTTTGTGTTCTTTATTAATTCTACAGCAGAAATATCCATAACCTGTAGTTTTCTTTCAATTATTTCTTTGAAAGTGATGGTTTTAATAAATTCTGCGGTCTTATCAACAGTTGGATCAGCGGTATAAATTCCATCCACTCCATTTTTACCCATAAAGATAGCTTGGCAATCTAATTCTATCGCTCTTAAAGCGGCTGCGGTATCGGTGGTAAAGAATGGTTTTCCGGTTCCCCCCGCTAAGAAAACAACTTTTCCTTCTAATAAGGATTTATTAGCAGATTCTTTATTATAGGCATAAGTGACATCTTTAATTTCTGGCACTGCCGAATAAACAATTGCAGGGATGCCTTTCTTTTTTAAATTAGAGGCCATTGCAACAGCGTTAATCACCGTGCCTAACATTCCCATAAAGTCAGCAGGAACTGGTTCAATACCAATTTGGTTAGCAAGTTTACCTCTCCAAATATTACCAGCGCCTATCACAATCGCAACTTCGAAACCATTTTCGTGCAGTTGTTTGACAACATTTGTGAGACTATCAAGGTGTTTGACTTCTAAAATTGAATCATTTTCGCCCTTTAAAGCTTCACCGGATAATTTGAGTAAAATTCTTTTATACATAAGAATCCTCCTGTAAAAAAAGAAACACCAAAGGTGCTTCTTAATTTAATTATTTAATTTGGCTCATGACCTCAGCAGCAAAGTCATCTTGACGTTTTTCAATGCCTTCACCAACAGCATAACGGACAATTTTCAAAACGTGAGCACCCTTAGCTTTAAGAGCTTCTTCAACGGTTTTGGTTTCATCATAGATGTAAGGTTGAAGCATGAAGACCATTTCAGCAAAGTATTTTTTCACTTTGTTATCAATAATCTTTTCAAGCATTTCGGCTGGTTTACCAGCTAACTTTGGATCATTCTTAGCGGTCTCTAATTGGACGGCTTTTTCATGAGCGATATCTTCTGCTGGGATATCTTCTGTTGACAAGTATTGTGGGTTGTAAGATGCAATACCCATAGCAATACCTTTACCTAATTCTGCATCATCGCTATCTAAGATGGCAGCAGCGGCAATTTTTCCACCCATATGAATATATGAGAAGATGCTTTGTCCTTCGCCTCTCTCTAAGATTTCAAATCTACGTAAGTCGAGTTTTTCACCCATTTTAACTGTAGCATCTGCGAATAAGTCAGAGGTTAATTCTTTTGCGGCTTCTAATGAAGCTGGTCTATTGGCAAGAATCATACCAGCAGCATCATCAACGAGTTTGTGGAAGGCATCGCCTTTTGCGACGAAGTCTGTCTCGCAGTTAATTTCGATAATGACGACAGCACCACATTTTTCACAAGCTTTAGTAATTGCTAAACCTTCAGCAGCAATTCTTCCGGCTTTCTTAGCGGCTTTGACTAAACCTTTTTCACGGAGATAGTCACTAGCAGCATTTAAGTCACCATCACAAGCGACGAGTGCGCCTTTGCAATCCATAAGGCCAGCGCCTGTACGATCACGTAATTGTTTAATTAATTCAACTGTAACAGCAGCCATTATTCTTTTTCTCCTTCTGCTTTTGGAGCTTCTTCAACTTTTGGTTCTTCGGCTTTTGGAGCTTCTTTCTTTTGAGCTGGTTTCTTAGCAGCTGGTTTTCTGGCTGGTTTCTTTTCACCATCAGCAGCGGCTAAAAGTTTTTCTTGTTCAGCGCGTCTAGCGGCTTGTTCTTTTTCATAAGCTTCTTGGCGTGCTTGTCTTTCAGCGCGGATCTTCGCTAATTTTTCAGCGTTTTCCTTATCTGTTTGTTTGATAACTTCTTTCATGGTGATAGCTTCACCTTCGTCTTTAACGTAAGCAACAACTGGGACACCACCCTTACTTTCAACGACAGAGTCTGCCATGACAGCAAGGATTAAGCTAACTGAACGGATAGCGTCATCGTTAGCAGGAATGACATAGTCAACAACATCTGGATCAGAATTTGTATCAACGATAGCAAACACTGGGATACCTAATTTGCGGGCTTCCGCGACTGCATTGTGTTCAATGCGTGGGTCAATTACGAAGACGGCGTTAGGAATTTTTCTCATTTCCTTGATGCCTTCTAAGTTCTTGGATAATTTGGCTTTTTCTTTACGAAGTTCAGCGGCTTCTTTCTTTGGCAAGAGATCGAGTTCGCCTTCTTCTTCTCTTCTTTCAAGTTCCTTTAAGAATCTAATTCTACTTTGGATGGTCTTGAAGTTTGTCAATGTACCACCTAACCAACGGTTGGTGATGTAGAATGAACCAGAACGTAATGCTTCAGCTTGAATAGCATCTTTGCATTGTTTCTTTGTTCCGACAAATAAGACTTTGCCTTGATTATCGACGATTTCTTTCATTGCTTTATAAGCAACATCGATGCATTCGCATGTTTTTTGTAAGTCGATAATGTAGACACCGTTACGAGCACCATAGATGTATTTTTTCATCTTTGGATTCCAACGGCGGGTTTGATGACCGAAATGGGAACCAGCCTCCAATAATTTCTTCATTGTAATAACTGGTGCATCAGGATCATGCATGACTGCTTCCATGGTTGGTTGAGCAGGTGTTTCAACTGCTTCTGCAGCCTCAACGACTTTCTTTTCTTCTTCCATTTAGAAGATCCTCCTTATGTTTTTCCTCCACTGTTTCTAAGAACTCGCCACTCAATTTATTGAGCACAACGGGAGTTCAATCCGCAGTGTGTGTAGTCTGTGTTTCCACAGCGGTATTTATCTTACCAAAAGCATTTTATTGACGCAAGTAATAATTACATTATTTCTTATGTGCCCTTGGAAAAGCATCAAAATATGTTTGTTTCATGGCCTCTTCACTAACATGAGTGTAGACTTGTGTAGCATTTAAATCAGCGTGACCGAGTAATTCTTGAATTACTCTTAAGTCCGCTCCATTTTCTAAAAGATGAGTAGCAAAACTATGTCTAAGGACATGAGGGTGGAGACCAACAAATAGTCCAGTCTTCTTTTCTATAGAATCTAAAATGTATTCCAAACCACGAGTGGTAAGTTTTCTTCCCTTATCACTAAAAAACAAAATATATGGTTCATCTTTTTTGTTTTTATCTAAGGATATTGGTTGCTTCGCTAGTAAGACGGGGCGGACATCATCGATGTAGTCCATTAAAGCCTTTTTACATTCTAGCGTAAACGGCACGAGTCTTTCTTTATTGCCTTTGCCTAAAACACGAATTGTTCTCTGTCTTAAATCAACGTTCTCCATTTTTAGATTCACTAATTCCATCGCTCTTATTCCGGTATAGTAAAGCATATATAAAATAGCCTGGTCTCTAGTAGCTAAAAAATCAGTTCTTTGAGCGTTTGATTCAAAAATCTTTTCGACTTGTTCAGGATATAAAATTTGAGGGTATCTTTTGTCAGTTTTGGGTGTGGAAATAAAAATAAACCAATTGTCTTTTACATATCCTAAATCCACCATGTGTTTATAAAATTTTCTTAGAGAGGAAAGTCTTCTTTTACAAGATCTCTTGCCTACCCCATTATTTAATTCTTCAGTAAGAAAATTACGGATGACCAATAAATCAACTTCATCCATTTTTAATCCTTGCTCGTTTAAAAACACAAAAAACTTTTCTACATCACGTGTGTAACTATCAACTGTTCTTTGTGAATACTGAAGATCGTATTTTAAATAATCGGCAAATTCTTTTATAGGCTTATTCATTTGCTAGATATTTTATCACAGATAAAAAAAGAGGGAAATTAATTTTTCCTTCTTTTTCTAGATAAAGTTTCAATATAGTGACATTTCGGATAATTGGTGCATCCAAGGAACGAACTCTTTCCCTTTGTCTTTTTAATCAAATGACCCCCACATTTAGGGCATGATTTAACATAATCTTTTTCAGTATATGTCACTTTCACTTCTACTGGTTTGATGTAATGACATGTTGGATATCCTGAACAGGCAACAAATGTAGATTTACTATAAGGCTTATTTCTCTTAACAAGTGGTTTGCCACAATCAGGACATAATTCACCTGTGTATATAATATCTTTCTTTGGTTCTTTCTCAATATACTTACATGTAGGATAATTTGAGCATCCAATGAATTGTCCGTTTTTACCTTGTTTGTACACTAAGTCTCCACCGCAGATAGGACACTTTTTGCCAGTTGGTTCATCTTGATCTTTATACATTAATTCATTAGCGTGCTCAACTTCTTTAGCAAATGGATAATAGAAATTAGATAAGACTTCTAAACGTGAGTTACTACCACTTTGTACGTTATCTAATTGTTCTTCCATCTTAGCGGTATATTTTGTATTGACTATTTCAGGGAAATATTTGTTCAACACATGCGCTGTACGAGAACCTTGTTCAGTAACAGTAAGAATTCCAGCAGAGTCATTTACATATTTTCTACTACGTAGAGTTTCAATTGTGGAAGCGTATGTAGATGGTCTACCAATACCAACTTCTTCCATTAATTTAACAATTTTAGCTTCTGAATAATGGGCTGGTGGTTGGGTAAACTTTTGTTCAACATTCTTAGAAAAAATCTTAAACTCATCACCAACTTGAATATCTGGGAATATATTTAAGGTTCCCTTTTCATCACTGCTTCCAAGAATTGCTTCATACCCTTTAAAAATAGTTCTCGCACATTCGAAAGTAAATGTCACATCATTGCCACCTAAAGTAATGGTAAGTACTTCTTCTTTCTTAGGTTTCATTAAAGACGCTAAAGTGCGGTTGTAGATTAAACGATATAAAGCATATTGCTCGTTAGTTAAATATTGTCTGACAGACTCTGGAGTTCTATGATTACTTGAAGGACGAATGGCCTCATGTGCATCTTGCATCAATTCAACTTGTCTTGTTTGTTTTTGATGACCAATGTATTCCTCACCATATTTTTCCTTAATAAAATTAGTTGCTCTTTCAACAAACGTTGGAGAAAGACGTGTTGAGTCTGTACGCATATAGGTAATTAAACCCATATGTTCACCACCAACTTCAATACCTTCATACAATTTTTGCGCAATAAGTTGGGTTTTGCTGGTTTTAAATTTCAATTTCGCAAATGCTTCTTGTTGAAGTGTTGAGGTGGTAAATGGCTCTTTGCTTTCTTTGATGCGAATTGTCTTTTTTACATCAAAAACTGTTAATTTATCGGGGATTTGCGAAAGAATTTCATTTGCAAGCTCTCCATTCTTCACATCTTTTCCACTATTTTTATAATCAAGGAAAGTTAGTTCAACATTTCTTCTATCGACTTTAATTTTTACTGATACTAACCAAAATTCTTCTGGGATAAATTCAGCAATCTCTTTATCATGATCATCAATCATTTTTAAAGTAGCAGACTGCACGCGACCTGCTGAACGTGAACGCATCTTCTTATATAACAAGGTTGATAATTTGAAACCAATAATTCTATCAACTATACGACGTGTTTCTTGACTTTCCACTAAATTTAGATCAATAGTGCGTGGATTTTTCATAGCCTCACTAATTGATGAACGGGTGATTTCATGGAATTCCAATCTTTTTACCGTTTTAATGTCTAAACCTAAAACTTTAGCTAAGTGCCACGCAATTGCTTCCCCTTCTCTATCAGGGTCAGTCGCAAGAATTACTTCATCTGCCTTTTTAGCGGCTTCAGTTAATTGATAAACGACATGCGTTTTGTCTTTATTAACAACGTATCTTGGTTCAAAGTTATTTTCAATGTCCACACCTAAACCACCTTTGCCACTAGTGGCAAGGTCACGAATATGGCCTAAAGAAGCGACAACATCGTAGTCATCACCTAGATATCTTTTGATGGTTGTACATTTGGTTGGAGATTCAACAATAACTAGTTTCATAGACTGTTCGATACAAAAATATAGAGACTCAAAACTGATAAGTCAATAGCACTTTCTCTTTATATCCTTAATTAAATAAAAAGGGATTTTATTTAAGAAAAATGAAAATAATTTTACTTTCAAAAATGGTTATCAAGACGCATAATTTCTAAAACATCTTTGCTATTTTCAATCAAATATGCACCACCCGCAATTAAACGATTACATTCACTTTCTAAGTTGCGTGGATAAGGCACGCACAATAGATTTCTTCCATACTCCAAAGTGAACATTACTGTAGTTAAAGTACCACTTCTTTTGTATGCTTCTGTCACAATAGTGGAATTCGCTAGCATAGCAATAATGCGGTTTCTAAACGGAAAAGTATCAATTCTAGGTGGAGTCATACCTGGATACTCACTAACAACAAGATGTTCTTTTTTTAGTTGTTGATAGAGTGCAATGTTAGTAGGTGGCCAAACATAGTCAATCCCACTGCCGAGCACCGCAATAGTCTTTCCTCCTACCTCAATAGCGCTTTCATGCGCAACAGTATCGATTCCCACCGCCATTCCTGAAACAATGTTATATTCCTTGGCGATACCTGTAACAATGTCCCTAGTGGCCTCTATTCCGTAATCAGTGCAACTTCTAGAGCCCACTACAGCAATGTTCTTTCCAATGTTTGATATCAAACTAATATCTCCATAATAGAAAAGGACAAATGGTGGTTTGAAACATTGTTTTAAATAATCGGGATATTCGGGGGAAAGAATGGTGATGTATTTGCACTTCATTCTTTTAACGGCTTCAACATATTGTTCAAGGTCACCATCATCGTGGTTTACCACGCCAGAATATATCTTATTCCAGTCCCCTTCATACTTAATTGCCATGCCGACAATTGCTTCTTCTGAGCTTAATTTCATAAAAAAACCTCCTCATAAACTATTCGGAGATTTTTCAATTTAGTTGCACATTTTTTTAAAATAATGAAATTTTTTCGATAAATAGTGATTTGATAGGACCATATGAAAACCTATGTAATCCCTTGATTGGGCCATACTTTTTTAATGCTTCTAGGTGGTCTTTTGTCCCATACCCTTTATTATTCCTTATATTATATTGAGGAAATTGTTTATCAAGCTCATAACACACTCTATCTCTACTAACTTTTGCTAAGATGCTGGCGGCCGCGACACATTGCGCTTTTGCATCACCGTGCACCAATGGAATAACTTCTACCTTGGCTTTCGACATTTTTACATAATCGGTAATTATTAAATCAAATTCATGATTCATGTTTTCAATAGCGCGTTCCATAGCAAGCCTAGATGCGTTAAGAATATTTATCTCATCTATTTCTTCAGGAGTGCAAAATCCAACTCCCCATGCAATAGCGTTATCAACAATTATTTGGTAGGCTTCTTCTCTTTTCTTTTCGCTCAATTGTTTAGAGTCATTAATTAAATCACAAGAAAAATCTTCTGGTAAGATAACAGCGCCCGCATAGACAGGCCCTAATAAGCACCCCCTGCCCGCTTCATCACAACCAACAATAAACTTAATTGTCTTGCTATAAAATTGCTTTTCAAAATCTAAAGCCATTATATTTTTTCTAGGGTAATACGACCCAGTTTTCCTTCTTTAAATTCTTTGAGCAATAACGATTCCCCGCGAGCTATATCGAAATCACCTTTAGAATCTAATAATTTTCTAACCTCACAAATCGCTTTAATGACATCTTCATATGAGGATATTTCATCAATATTAAATCTTTCTTTAAGAGAGTTTGGATAATTGCTTTTAAGATAGCTCAAAAGCATATTTACTAAATCTGTATTTGGTAAAATTTCTTCTCTAATTGAACCAATTAACGCCAAATTTGCAGCGTTTTTCTTGTTTTCATAGTTCATTGGCAAAATTCCTGGAGTATCTAACAAGACAAATTCATTACTTACTTTTATCCATTGTTCCCCACGTGTATAACCAGGCTTGTTTTGGACACCTGCTGCTTTTCTTTTAGCAAATCTATTAATAAGGGATGATTTACCTACATTTGGTATACCAATAATCATTGTTTTCAAAGCCTGCGGTTTCATTCCTTTAGCTTTGTCTTTTGCCCATTTTTCTTGGCCTAATTTGCTCACTGCTTTGACAATTTGGTTCGTTGCGTTTCCGTCAGTGAGATTTAAAGATAATAAGGAATCATATTTGGTCAGCAAAATCTGTTCCCATTTTTTTGTTTCTAACGGATCTGCTAAATCAGGCTTAGTTAAAATGACTAATCTTTTTTTATTTTTAATGAGATTCTCGAGTTGAGAATTAATTGAAGATAAAGGCGCGCGCGCATCTAAAAGTTCGATTACGACATCGATCATCTTAATTCTATCTTCTACATCTCTGAGCGCTCGACTCATATGTCCAGGGAACCAATGTATTTGATTAGCCATTATATAATCCTCGGATAAGTATATTCTTCGTTTCTAATTGTCCCTTTTTTGGCGCTTATAGAACCACCACATTTTGGGCAAGTTGTTTGTTTTCCACTTAAATAATCCTTGTCGCTTATTTCTCGATCGCAATTATCACATGTATAAGGAATATAATATTCTGCTGTACCTTGCACAGAAGTTAATACACCAATTATATTTTCAAACTTAATAGGCCCGCGATAATTACCACTAGCGATTGAGGCGCAATCATAACTGTTATTACGATGGTCTCCCATTACCCAATATTGGTCTTCTGCTAAAGTTTGTTCTGTCACATCCTTAACTGATGAATTACCACCATCTTCAATTAAATGAGCGCGTTCAATGGTTTTATAACCATCTTCATATTTCACCATCAAAACGCCTTGTTCAATTTTAAATGTCTCGCCAGGCAAGGCAATAACACGTTTAATCTTATAGTCAGCATTTTTTAATAATTCGCCATTTGAATCATAATCTGACCAAGGGTAATAAACTGTCACTATATCATAACGTTTAAGATTTCTTTTAGCTCTACTACTTTCATCAGTGATACCAAAATGCACTCTATCACCGTGATGATATTCATGTGTGCTTGAATCATACCAAGGGGCTCTTGCTCCTGAATCTTGGCCGCCATTTAAAGTTGGTTCCATAGATCCACCACTAACAAAAATATAACTATAGCAAGATTTTCTTACTAAAGCAGCAGCGCTTACACAAACAGTAACCACTGTAGCAAAATATAAGATTGAGGTGCCAATCGCGATAATTTTACGTTTTAAGGTTTGATTCATATCAACCTTAATTTTACTTTATTTATTATATATAAACAACAAAAAAGGATTCATTATTGAACCCTTGTTTTGCTTACTTAAGAATCTCTTTAATACGTGCGGATTTACCAGAACGTTGACGGATGTAAGTGATTTTATTTCTTCTAACCTTACCTCTACGAACAACTTGGATCGCCACAATATTTGGAGAATGTAATGGGAAAGTTCTTTCCACACCGATGCCACTGGAGATCTTACGAACGATGAATGTTTCACTGACACCACCACCACGACGTGCGATAACGACGCCTTGGAAGTTTTGGATACGTGACTTTGCACCTTCGATAATTCTGACAGAAACTTTGACTTCGTCACCAGAGGAGAATTCTGGTAAATCGTTTCTTAATTGGCTGGCGGTAATTTCTTCAACTAATTTTGTGTTCATGTTTAACGCCTCCTACAAGTAATTGGTCTCTTGGTGTTCATTCTCAGATTTGACAGCGGAGCACCCGTAGCGATGTTTTAAAAACATGCTCGTTTATTATATCAATGTCGAAAAAATAAGCAAATAGTTTTTTGCCATTAATCAATAATCATCAAGATTATATCTTGCTTGGGAAGATAGTTTTATCGATAATGGTTTATATGGAAGTTAGGCAATCAATTTTAGAAAATATCGATGAAATCATGGCAATTTACGCTCATGCGAGATTGGAAATGATTAAAAATGGCAATCCTAACCAGTGGAAGAATTATCATCCACCCGTCGAAGAAGTCATAAAAGAGATAAATGAAAAGAAACATTTTTCCATATTTGAAAATAAAGAAATCGTTGGTGTGTTTTCTTTAATATTTGGTGAGGATCCTACTTATAAATACATCGAAAACGGTCAATGGTTAAATAATGAACCATACGCAACAATTCATAAAATCGCTAGTAGTAACAAAGTTAAAGGCATTTTTAAATTCGCTATCGACTATGCTTTTTCAAGAATTGATAATGTGAGAATTGATACCCATTTAGATAACAAAATTATGTTCCATTTATTAGAAGAATATGGATTCACTTATTGCGGAACTATATATCTAAAAAATCAGGAACCGAGAGAAGCTTTCCACAAAAAGATATTACCTGTAAAGTAAAAATGCTTGACACCTTATTAATATTAATATAATATTGCTACGGTTAAATAGGAGGCTATTACAAATGGCAGTTAAAATTAGATTAACAAGAATTGGTCGTCATAAGGACCCATTCTATCGTATCGTCGCAGCGGATTCTCGTTTCGCTCGTGATGGCAGATACATTGAACAAATTGGTTACTTTGATCCTGAAAAAGGTGTTGAAGAAGCAGTTATTGATGAAAGTTTAGCATTAAAATGGTTAGATTTAGGTGCTACACCATCTGATACAGTCAAAGCTATCTTCAATCGTAAAGGCATCAACGCCAAACACGCTAAAGTTGAAGAAAAGAAAGCAAAATAACAATGGATTACGAGAAAATTATTCACGCTCTCATCGATGATATTGTTGCAGAACCTGAATCAGTTTTAATTCGTGCCACCGAATCCGAAAACGGAAAAGACGTCGTTATCTTGGTTGCTTGTGAAAAAGAAGATACCGCTAGATTAATCGGGCGTCACGGAATTATCGCTAATGCATTAAGAGAAGTTATCTCTGTTGCAGGCAAAAACGAAAACAAACACATTCACTTAAAATTTGAATCATTCGGTGAAGAGATTAAAGAGGACTAGTCCTCTTTTTCTAACTATGGAATACTTAAAATTAGGAAAAATTATTGATACATTCTCTCTTGATGGCTCAGTCAAGATTTTTTCCACTACCACAAATCAAGATATTAGATTCAAAAAAGGAAAAATTGTCTATATTGAAATTGAAGGGGAATACAAGGAATTCACTATCAACAATTATAGACATACACCTAAAGGAGATATCTTACGTTTTGATGAACTAACAAACGTTGATGAAGCTTTAAAATTAAAGGGAAAAGAATTATTTGTTATTAAAGATATCAAAGATTTAAAAGAAGGTTATTATTTCTATTCAGATTTGATTGGTTGCACCACTATTTCTAACGGAGAAAAAGTTGGTGAAGTCGATGGAGTAGAAGAATATCCTGCTCAAGTCACATTAAGAGTGAAAGCCAATAATGGAAAGATATTTTTCGTTCCTTTTGTTAAGGCATTTATTAAGTCAGTAGACATTGAAAAGAAAGAAATTGATATCGTTATTTTGGAGGGAATGCTATGAAAATAACCATCTTAACTTTATTCCCTGAAATGTTTGATGGTTTTCTAGCAAATTCCATCATCAAAAGAGCGATCGCTAAAGGATTAGTTGAAGTAAAAATAGTCAATATTAGAGATTACACAACTGATAAATATGGCCGCGTTGATAGCGCCCCAATAGGTGGAGGGGCTGGTCTCATAATGAAGTGTCAACCTATCCTAGATTGTCTAAACGCTAATAGATCGGAAAAGTCACATACAGTACTTTTGTCACCACGTGGAAAAACCTATAATCAAGCAAAATCTAGGGAATTTGCGGGGAATTTCGAAGATATCGTATTAATTTGTGGTCATTATGAAGGGGTCGACGAAAGAGTTAATAATTACGTTGATGAACTAGTCTCAATTGGTGATTATATCCTTACTGGCGGTGAACTAGGAGCGATGATTGTTGCTGATTCTGTTATCCGTCTATTAGATGGCGCTATTGCTAGCGAATCAATCGTCGAAGAGTCATTTGAAAATGGATTATTAGAATATCCTCAATTCACAGAGCCATATGACTATAATGGGAAAAAAGTTCCTGATATTCTCTATTCCGGTAATCATCAAGCGATTGAAAAATGGAGAAAGAAAGAAAGCTTAAGATTAACAAGAACTTTCCGTCCTGATTTATTTGAAAAATATCAATTATCAAAGGCTGATAAAAAGCTATTAGATGAGATCATCAATAATAATGATGAGCCTGAGTGGCAAAGTAAAGCCATAGAAAAAGGCAAAAAGTATATTAAATAGAAAACGAGGTTAAATTGACCTCGTCTTTTTTTACATTCCGAATCCGCCTAAACCGCCTAGTCCACCAGGTGGCATTTTTCCAGATTTACGGTATTGTTCCATCTTTTTCATGGCCTCTTTCATTTGTTCAAATTTCTTCAACAAACGATTTAAGTCTGCCGGTGTTTTACCAGAACCATTACAGATTCTTATTTTTCTAGAATACTTAAGTATTTCTGGATTATGTCTTTCTTCTGGAGTCATCGAATTAATCAAGACTTCAATATTTCTCATTTCTTTTTCTGCTGCTTCTTGTTGTTCAGGAGTAATCTTTGGCATACCTGGGATTAATTTTATTAATCCACCTAAAGAACCTAATTTTTGAACTTGTTTCATTTGTTTTAACATATCTTCAAGATCAAATTTACCCGCCATCATTTTATTAGCGGCGCGTCTAGCTTCTTTTTCATCGATTTCTTCTTGGGCTTTTTCGACTAATGTCATAATATCGCCCATACCTAAGATACGGTCTGCCATTCTATCTGGATGGAAGATATCTAAGTCTGTGACTTTTTCACCAACACCAGAGAACTTAATTGGCACGCCTGTCATATGAGCAATTGATAAAGCGGCACCACCACGGGCATCACCATCGAGTTTGGCCATCACAACACCAGTTAAAGCTAATCTACTATTAAATGTATTAGCAACATTAACGGCGTCTTGACCAGCCATAGCGTCAACTAAAAGGAGAATTTCATCAGGTGAAATGGCATCTTTGATGTCATTTAACTCTTGCATTAATTGTTCATCAATCTGTAAACGGCCAGCAGTATCGATGATTAAAGCATCATAATGCTCATTAAACGCTTTTTCTTTGGCTTTCTTAGAAATCTCTACAGGGGAGATCTTTGTTCCCATGTTGACAATATCTACACCAACGCTCTTGGCTAATGTATCCAATTGATCAATAGCGGCTGGACGATAAACGTCACAAGCGGCTAATAAGACTTTTTTATGAAGTTTATTCTTCATTAAATAAGCAAGTTTACCGGTGGTGGTTGTTTTACCAGAACCTTGTAAGCCCACCATCATTATCACGATTGGACGAGAACTTGGATAGTGTAGCTCAGCATCGTCGCTGCCTAATAAATCCACTAATTCTTCATGGACAATCTTCACAAGCATTTGGCTTGGATTTAATTTTGTTAAAACTTCTTGGCCAATGGCCTTTTCTCTAATATTATTTGTAAACTCTTTGACGACTTTGTAATTAACATCAGCCTCAAGTAAAGCAACACGGATTTCTTTTAACATGTCCTCCATGTTGGATTCAGTCAATCTTGCTTGACCTTTAATCTTTTTAAATATACGAGAAAGCTTATCACTCAATGATTCAAACGCCATTACTTAATAACCTCCTCAATCTTCTTTAGTTCTTCTTGGTCCCCTAACTTTTCTTTTAGAAAAGTGATATTATCTAGAATAGTGGACCTTTTCTGGAAAAGAGAGAGTTTTGATTCTAGTTCATCTAACTTCTTCATTCCCTTTTTTAAAGCATCTTCAACAGCGGCACGAGATATGTTTCTATTGCTCGCTATTTCTGATAAAGATAAATCGAATTCTAAATTATCCGTTAAGATATCCTTTTGTGTAGTGGAAAGAAGCTCACCATATAGATGAAGCAAGTCGATATAATAGAGTCTTTTTTCTAATAATTCCATTAATCTTCCTCAACACATAAACCATAGAGATATTTATCTAGATCAAATTCCATTAAATCGGTCATTTTTTCGCCTAATCCAATAAATCTCACTGGCACACCAATTTCATCTCTAATCGCTAAGATAATTCCACCTTTGGATGTTCCATCCATTTTTGTAATAACAACACCAGTCAAATTAGTTACTTCTGCAAATGCTTTGGCTTGCATAACACCATTTTGACCAGTTGTTGCATCAATAATTAAGAATGTTTCTTGTGGAGCGCCTTCAATATCTTTGCCAATAACACGTTTAATCTTGGCTAATTCCGCCATTAAGTTGTTTTTAGTTTGCAAACGTCCGGCTGTATCAACAATGACTAAATCAGCTTTTATCTCATTAGCTTTACGCATGCCATCATAGGCAACAGATGAAGGATCAGCTTCTGGTGAACCAGTGACGATTTCAACACCAAGTCGATTGGCCCAGACTATTAATTGCTCAATCGCACCTGCTCTAAAAGTATCAGCAGCAACAAGAAGAACTTTCTTGCCCATTTCTTTATATCTATTAGCTAACTTAGCGATTGTTGTAGTTTTACCCACTCCATTAACTCCAACAACTAATAAAACTGTTGGAATTCCTTCTTTGAAGGAAATTTCATTAACGATGTCACCTTTAGAGGCATAGTCAACAAACATTTTGTCTACTAAAATTTCATTAATTTTGGATGGTTCGGTAATCTTTTCTAATTTGCTTTGTTCTAAAACTTCATCAATAATTCTCAAAGTTAAATTAATGCCCACATCAGATTCAATAAGAATTTGTTCTAATTCTTCGAAATAATCTTGGTTAACCGTCTTATATCTTTGAGAAAGATTGGTTAATTTATTAGAAAAATTCTTACGGGATTTTTCCATTCCCTGGGAATAGGCATCGACCGCTTGGTCTTTCTTTTTGAATTTATTTTTTAAAAACGAGATTAAACCCATTATAAAGTACTCCTTTTAGCAAGGGCTTTTTGCGCAGCATCTTCTTCAGCGGCTTTTTTACTTTTGCCAGTGCCTGTCGCTAAGATAATATCGTTAAACATAACATTTACTTCAAAAGTGCGATCATGTGCTGGTCCTTCTTCCTTAATTAAGACATAACGCACACTATCTCTGTGCTCAGCTTGCATTTCTTCTTGTAAACGAGTTTTTGCATCAGTTAATACTGATAAATCAGTATTTTTGATGTCTTCCACTAAGAAACGAGATAAATATCTCGCCGCTGGTTTAATACCTTGGTCTAAATAGATAGCACCCACTAAAGCTTCAAAAACATCTTCTAAAATTTTATTGCTCTTACCAATTTGCTCAGTTGGTAAAGAATGACCTGCTCTAATATAGTTTTGTAAATTTATTTGTCTAGCATATTTAGCCAAACTATTGGTCTTAACTAAATAACTTCTGAGTTTAGACATGTACCCTTGGTCTAAACCTTCACGTAATTTGAAGATCAGTTCAGCACATACAAAACCTATAACGGCATCGCCGATAAATTCTAATCTTTCATAATCTTGATGTTTAGTGTTTGCATCAGCGTTATATGAAGGGTGAGTTAAAGCTAAATTATAAACTTTTAGATCGTTATAATTGATTTCTAATTGTTTTAACAATTCAGTGATTTCTGCCATATAACTTTTCCTCCATATTAAAACTCTTGCTACATTGTATCATACTTAATTATTTTAGAAACAATATATTGTTTGTTGCTAATTAAACTTAACCCTTAATCATCGGGTTGTCCACTATCTCGTAAGACGCTAATTGAACAATGTAATTATACCCTACTTTTCCTCTATTCTTGAGTATGATTTTTGCGTCATCACGCGCGACTTCAAAAATCTTAAAGTCATCAATGATATTTAAGAATGAGAATGTTGGAATACCGGATTGACGAATACCTGCCATATCACCAGGACCTCTAGTTTTCATATCATTTTCAGCAATTTTAAAACCATCATCACTTTCAACAAGAATTTGTAATCTTTCAATATCATCTTCGTCATCAACAGCAAGTAAACATGTTGACTTGGAGCCATCTCTACCAATACGACCTCTAAGTTGATGTAAGCTTGCTAAACCAAAGTTATTAGCGTCGTATATTACCATTGTATTAGCGTTCTTCACATCGATTCCCACTTCAATAACTTGGGTGGAAACTAAGATTGGTTTGTTACCATTATAGAAGCTTTCCAAAACTTCTAATTTCTCGTTATTTTTCATTTTTCCGTGCAAAAGTGCCACTTTTTCACCGAATTTTTCATAATACTCATCATATAGTTGTTCAACGGAATATCTACCGTCTTCACTAAAATCAATAAGTGGCGCAATAATATAAACGCTCTTATTATCATCCAGTGCTTTTTTCACAGTCTGATAAATCTCACGATCTGTTGATTTCACTATTTTAGTGGTCACATCTCTATGCTTATTTGGGAATGTATATAATGTCGAAATCTCTAAATCTCCATAAATAGTTAAAGCTAAAGAACGTGGAATTGGAGTTGCTGACATCATCAATAAGTCAGTGTGGTCACCTTTTCCAGCAAGAGTGATTCTTTGGTTCACCCCGAAGCGATGTTGCTCATCAATAATTGCTAATCCTAAAGAAGAATATTCAAGTCCTTTTGCGAATAAAGCGTGCGTTCCTATAACTATATCAATATAACCTTCACGGATATCTTCATATAAATCCTTTTTCTCTTTTGTTGATGTCGCTCCTAATAGAAGTGCAATTTTCACTTTTGTGCCACTAAAAATCTTTAAGGCTTTCTCATAATGTTGTCTTGCTAAAGCATCTGTCGGTGCCATCAAAACACCTTGATCTCCTCTTAAGAAGTTTGCGTATAACGCTAAAAAGGCCACTATTGTTTTACCGGTTCCAACATCACCTTGAAGCATGCGATACATCAAAGCGGATTGATTCATATCTTCAATAATTTCTTCAGCAGCGGTTCTTTGATCTTCTGTTAAAGCAAATGGGAATGTGGAAATAAAGTCTTCGCATAAATCTATGCCAATAGGCTCTTTTTTAATTTTGCTTAAAGATTTATTTTGTTCTCTAATTAAGGCATTCTTAATGGAAAAGATTAAGGCCTCTTCATATTTTAAATGTCGATGAGATTGATGTACTTCTTCTAAATTCTTTGGAAAATGCGCCCAGGTCAATGCAGTTTGTTTATCGACTAGTCGATACTTCTTTACAAATTCATATGGGACTAGTGTTGATATAGTGCCTTTTGTCTCTTCTAAGGCCTTTTTTACTAAATTAGCGAATAAATAGTTTTGATAATCACTTGGAAGTGTATAAATGGCTTTTAAACGCTCAGAAGCAGGCACTTCGCCTTTATGGATATTAACTAAGTTAATTTCATTATCTTTTTTAGAAAAACTGCCTATTAAAGTGAATTCATCTACAAGATTTAAGATATTAGTTAAATATTGACGATTAAACGCTACTACTTTGAAATAATTACCAGCCCGAGTAATAAACTCAAATGTCACTATTTTTACTCTCTTAGTGAGCACTAATCGAGGAGATGACGCTAATCGACCAATCACCACCACTCTTTGTTTATCAGCGAGATTTCTTTCTTCTGTAAAATTTAAATTCTCATATCTTTTTGGCAAATGATAAACGACATCATAATAAGTTCTGATGCCCATTTGCCTTAATAATGTATTGAGTCGTGGAGACTTAGTTAATTTTTCCATTTCTTTAATTATCTTAATAAGGTAATAAAAAAGCAAATCATTTGATTTGCCTTTTACTATTTTCTATTCCGCACCAATGAGGAATGAATAAACTGGTTGACCACCATCTCGAATATCAACATCGATATCGGAATATTTTTCACTGACGTAGTTATATACTTCGTCTTTTTCTTCGGCTTTCACATCTTCACCCACAAGGATTGTTAATAATGATGTATCATCATCAACCATTGTGTCAATTAATTTCTTAGTGGCTTCTACTTTATCAGAGGAATCAACAACGATTTCTTTATCAAAGATACCAATATAGTCATCTTTCTTCACAGAAACACCATTGATTTCGCTATCTCTAATAGCGAAGGTGATTTCACCGGATTTGACGTTCTTAAGAGCGGATTTCATATTCTTGAAGTTATCTTCTGCATCTGCTTCTGGATCAAAATTAATGGAGCCAGTAATTCCTTGAGGAATTGTTTTAGATGGCACTACGAAGACCGTCACTTCTTCATCATCGACCATATCGCAAGCTTGAGAAGCCGCCATCACGATATTGGAGTTATTTGGGAAGATGAAGACATTTCTAGCATTAGCTTGTTTAATCGCAGAGACAAAGTCTTCACTAGATGGGTTCATAGTTTGTCCACCTTTAACGATGACTTTAATACCAATTTCCTTAAACATTTCATCAATGCCAGGACCGGAACTAACAGCGATTAAAGCAAAGTCTTCTTTTTCACCTAATTGTTCTTCTTTAGTCTCATCAGCTTCTTCAATTAAATCAGTATGAACATCTTCAGCTTTTAAAGCACCAGTGGCTAATTCGTGATGTTGTTCAGTCATATTCTCAATTTTAATTTTTAAGAATTCACCAAATTGTTGAGCGTAATTCAAGATATTTCCTGGATTTAATGTATGAACATGAACTTTAACGATATCTTCATCATGAACGACGACTAAGGAATTACCATGGCTGCCTAAGACCATTGTAAATCTTTTTTCGTTAAATGGTTTTTTCACAGAATCAGGTCCCAAGGACATAATGAATTCGGTACAATAACCAAACTCTTCTTCTTCCATAGCGGCACCAGCAGCAATAATTGGATTATCACTTTGGGCGGTTGCTTGATTGCGTTCAATATCCGCGTTTTCTACTGCGGCTTTCATACCTTCATAAATCTTAATGAGGCCAGCACCACCGGAGTCAATGACTCCGACTTCTTTTAAGATTGGGAGAAGATCAGGAGTTCTCTTTAAAGATTCTCGAGCTTCACTAATTAATAATTCAAAGGCTTTTTCAAAGGAAGTAGCTTCTTTAATGTGATCAGCCAAGAATTGGGATGATTCTCTAACAACTGTTAAGATTGTACCTTCCACTGGTTTAACAACTGCTCTATAGGCAACTTCAACACCTTTTTGTAAAGCATTGGAGAAGTCTTTCACATCAGCGGTTTCTTTGCCTTCTAAACCTTGGGAGAAACCTCTAAAGATTTGAGAAGTAATAACACCAGAATTACCACGAGCACCCATGAGAGTACCACGACCGAATGTCTTAGCAATATCATAGATATTGGTGTCACTTCTATTTTGTATTTCTTTACTACCAGAAGTTAATGTTAAGTTCATATTCATACCAGTATCACCATCTGGAACTGGGAAGACGTTTAAAGCATCGATTTCTGGGTAATGATTATATAAATTATTCGCGCCTGAGATAAACATTCTCTTCAGGACTTGACCGTCAATTGTTTTCATACTTATTTATTGGAAGCAATGCCATCCGCATAGATGTTAATTTTAGAACATGCTTTTGGATAAAGACGATTCATATAAAAACGAATGGTTTTTTGCAAGCTACGAATTGTTTCTGTGACTTTTACACCATAGGCAACGATAACGTGAATATCAATTGAGAAGGTGCTGTCTTTTTCTTCGTGAACGTAGATTGCGACTTCTTCCTTTCCTTTCTTTTCGCTAATAGTGACGACCTCGTTAACACCATAACAAGATAAGGCTGCTTCTTTCACAGTCTTAACGATTTCTTCACGATTTAATGTATTTGTAATAGTTTTGCTCATTTTAACTTGCCCTTTATTTAAAAGGGCTAATCTATTCTATACATATAAACCAATATTGTCAAGTTTAGGACTAAAACCATGTTTTAACATAGTTTTCCGTTTGAAATAATAGACAAACGAGAAGGAATCAAATCTTATCTTGTCAAATGGCAATTATGTGAGTTATTATCCTTCCCATCTCTCAAATTCAACATTGAAAGGATTATCAATTATAGATTCAAAAGAATTTTTTAATTCTTCTTCTGACATATCATTCCAAAACAAATCAGTAAACTTTCTACCATTAAATTTTTCATTAATAGACTCTCCATATTCAGTTATTAAATGATAGTCATAAGGCAATGAAGATGATTTCTTGTAGAAACTTAATAGTTCGTCTAATTTAAGTTTTCCATCTCTGATGGGAAGAATATTATAACGTTTTGTTTTAATACAAATATTTAAAACGCTGTCATCACGAGTGTTTGTTTTGTAATCGAAAGGTTGAATGCCCAATGATGGTATCAAAAAGAAATAAAAATAATCATAGTTTTCAAGAAAAGAAGAACAATCCTCTAAGCGCATATAAAGCAGCCTTCTTCCGTGGCATTCATTGTAAATATGTTCATCATATAAATCTAAATAAATGTTTTTAACCTCAGAAATATTTATAGGCTTATTGTATATCTCTTTATAAAACACTATTTCAGGTTGAACATTGATTTCTAAATAACAGGGATAAGATTCATGATTAATATTAGAAATTGTTGTTTTAAATAAGCAATAATTTGTATATTCTCCTTCGTTTATTTCAAAATAGCTATAACAGAATGATAATTGCTTTTTGTAGACCAAATCATATGTTTGTTCACTATCAAAAACAAACACTTCGTTATCGTCGCATGTAGGTTGATTATTGTGTTTTGTACATCCGACACAAAATACAATAAGTAGTCCAACTATGAATAATGTTCTATACGCCTTTTTCATGAATCAAATTCCTCACAAACTAGATGGATATATACACAAAGTAAATGATCCGGTATCAGGTATTGAGTAAAGCGAAACAATTATCAAATAAGGTGTTCCGGCATTTAAACTAATGATCAACCCTGCGTTACCATCTCCATCTTCCCCTTCATCATCTGTATAATCCACATCATAAACTAATAAATTTGAGCTTGCTGGATTGATAATATAAATAAAGGTGTCTTCATCTCCTCCTGTAGAAATATGATAATAGCCAGTAGAAGGAGGTGTAAACTTAACCATTCTTACTTGATATTGCTGATTTGTCATATATTTAACATTTCCACTAGCAATATTGAAATTATAAATATCAGTAAACGAAGATATTCCAGTACTATAGCTTGTGTTATATGAGTCAGATGGCATTATGGTTAATTTGGTCGTACCTGTCTGAGAGTAACTATAAAAGCGAACATAAAGCCGATAAGTGGTATTTACTATGAATTGATATTTTATAAACGCATTGTAAGAATAGCCAGAATCATCATTGGAGACAAGTACATTGTCATTAGAATCAGTTAAAGTTAAATATGTATCTAAAGAACCCATGGTTTGAATAATAAGTGGGCCGGTTCTTGAATAAGATAATTCTAAACGATATTCATCGCTTTCTCCTATTATGTATTGTTTCTCAAAAAAGCGAGTGTAATTTGTGAATGAATAGCTGCTAGACATAGGAATTAATTCTACAAAATAAGCAACAGTGCCAAAAGATGAAGCCGAACAATTAGCAATGGCAAATTCGAGATTAGAATGGGGAAAATATTGATTAGTCGTATTGAAGTAATATGTTTCCGAAGTACCATTGACAATTGGGCTAGTTATTTGGTATTGGGAACCCATTTTACAACAAGGAACAAGATGAGAACCATATAGTAAACTATATAGGCTTACTTTTATTTTTCCATAAAATCCTTCTGGTATGCTAATCGTAAAATATTTACGGCAAAGTTGATTAAGCGTAAATGAATTAGAAACAGAGTCATTGAAATTAAGGTTAATTTCTATTTTATTTGTGTTATCCCATTGGCTAGCGGACACTGAAACATTATTATAAAAATAGGAAGGTTGACAACAATAACCGGACATTTTTTTAAATACATGATTAAAAGTATCTGAGTAATTTAAAGAAGATAAAGTGCTATTAATCAAAGAAGAAAATGAGTCATTACTGTTTTCATAAATCTCATAAAACTTTCTAATTGTTGAATATCCACCATAATCGCGCTCAAGAGTTAATGGAAAAATCATTGCACCATATTTTGTAGCATCGTGAGTTAATGATAAATCGCTTTCAATGAAACTATTAACTAAATCATTCCATCCATACATATCATATTTTTTATTTTGAGCCCAATTTGCAAAAGCTTCAGAATGCCAATCAGAAGAATAATGATATGCAAATTGAATGCCGTGAAAATATTCGTGCGCCATTGTTTTATGAACATAGGTTGAATTATTACCATAATTAAAAATTGTTATATCAGTTGCCATTTTATTAGAATTATTGCCATTAATATAATGTGGTGTGGCTATTCCAGCGGCGTTTCTTTGATCATTTGGATCAGGACTGTTAAGAATTGTAATACGTAACTTGTCCAAGCCATCTTCTGGTATTGGATGGGAAAAACCCATTTCATCAAAGGCAACATAAATAGTCTCGAAACAAGAAAGAGCATAATTTGCTTGCGCAATAGTAATATCATCATAAAAAATAGTAAAGTGTTCATCTTGAACACTTGGTAAATCTCTTAATTGAGGTTGAAAAGGATTTGCTATTCTTGAAACGCCAAACGTTTGAAGTGATGCTAATTCTTGATATCTTTCATATATTGGATTCAAACACTCTATATTGTTAAATTGTCTAGTCTCAATTAAGGAATTATACAGATAAAACAGATCATCATTACTGAATACATTGAGTTCCCCTAGCCACTCAGCAATCTCAAACTTATTAAATGATGAAAAATCATAATAATCATCTAAACTAATTGTTTTCCCGTTAAAATAAACAGTTCCGTTTGCTTCAAAATCACTATATGAAATAAGGTTGTTGATTATTGTTTCTTTATTTGATGAAAATGTATATTCAAGTTCATTATCAAGTTGTTTTTTTTGATATTTAATCGGCTCTTTTTCTTCACCGTTCAAAGTGTTATTTGTTTGAGCTTCAACCATTTTAAAGTTTTCTTTGTTTCCTAAAAATGTTGATGATAACAAAAATAATGTGGTAATTAAAAATAAATATCGACCAATTCTCACAAAAAACAATCCTTCTAGAATTATTATAATTCAGTCGTGTTTGATTTAAAAACTATTTAACAAGTGTTTTTGTTACTTCAAAATTAAGTAATGATATCAAGCTATAAAAATCATCAACAATATCGCCATAGCAGATAATCATATGGTTACCGAAATCTTCTCTTAAAATTGACATTAAATCATATTGTGAAAATTCGACATTAATTTGAGTTCTACAATAGTTCTGTAATGATAAATTTTCTTTGATGTTACCTTGTAAAGCCACGCAATTATCGAGGTTATGTTTTTGATTAATAAAGACTTTACAAACAGTCACTTCACCAAGGTGTAATTCACCTTTGATACCAATACCTAATCCACTTTCAAAATGAGTGGTCAAACTATAATCACTTGTCATATTAAGTGGCATGGTACAATGAGCGAATAAAACTTGATTCTTTTCTTGATTAAAGTAGGATGGATTTGCTTGGAAAGAACTGCGGCCAGTTAAAGCTCTCACAAGATGCATTGTCAGCATACTAGGAACATCGCCTTCACAAGTTGCGGTGATGCCTTCTTCGTTTAAAATAGCTAATGCTAAACAAGCAGTGTTTTTATAGATTCCTAATAAATCAAAACACCTGACAGTGAGTCCTTGTAGGTCATATTTAGCGATTAAACGCTTCAGAGCGCTATAAATGTAACAAGCCCCTTCAAGAACTTGTTCATCCTTAAATTTGGCCTTAAAATCGCTTAAATGAGGGATTTTAACCATTTCCTTTTTATCAATCTCATTTTTAAATTCTTCCATAGAGATATGAATAAGATTTATACCGAAGATATTTTTGGCATCTTCATCAGACACTTGGCTAGAGATTAACCAATCAGATGGTTCACCAACTAAGCCTAAATTATTACCATTCAATGAATCGCGGGCGAGTATCGCTCTAGCGAGTGGTTTAAGCACTCCAGCGATTCGTTTTTCATCTCCTGTTATGATGACTGCAGGAATGTCATGTAAGGAGCAATAAGTTTTAATTTCTAAAGATGCTGGCAAGGAATTATTTTTGCCATTACTTAATAAAACAACTGGAGCTTTTAAATTATCAAAATGCTTTAAAAATTGTGTCTCTGATCCACCAGTTTCAATGAAGTATATATCAAATGCGGCGTGTAAACTATCCTCCACTAATAATAAGTCGTCAGAGAATAATTCATCGTTAATCGCGTCGATAAACGCATCGTTATCTTTAATAATTTCGTCTTCACGATCATCTAATACTGTTCTTAATCTAATAATATTAATTTCCATATAGTGAACTCCATGTGCTTTCTATTATATAGAAGTATTATTCTTTTGGGTATAAAAAAAGCCCGGCGGCTCGCTATTTTGTCTTGTGCAAGATATCTTCGCCACTACGGTGCTTAACTTCTGTGTTCGGGATGGGAACAGGTGTGTCCACCGCGCCATCGCCACCAGACTTTTTTCGAGAAATTGTTCTCTCAAAACTGAATATTACCACATGCTTTCTTTCTTGTTAATTAAAACTTAAATCTTACTTTTCGATTATATTAAACTCGTGTTTATAAAAATCTTAGAAATTAAGTCGCTCGACCTATTAGTATCAGTCAGCTGAACATATCACTATGCTTACACTTCTGACCTATCAACCCGGTAACTTTCCGGGGGTCTTACAAACATAAAGTTTGGGAAGTCTCATCTTTAGGTTGGTTTCACGCTTAGATGCTTTCAGCGTTTATCCATTCCGTAGGTAGCTACCCGGCCATGCCACTGGCGTGACAACCGATATACCATTGCTACGTCCATCCCGGTCCTCTCGTACTAAGGACAGCTCCTATCAAACTTCCTGCGCCCACGACAGATAGGGACCAAACTGTCTCACGACGTTTTGAACCCAGCTCGCGTACCACTTTAATTGGCGAACAGCCAAA
>CAJOLV010000016.1 GCA_905235515.1 uncultured Bacilli bacterium
TATTAAACAAATATTTTGCTTAAATAAATAAATTTATTTTATTTTTCCTATTTTCTATTTTGATAAGTGATTTTAGCGGAGAATCTGCGGATTCCATCGGCCTCACCAGTGATTATTTCTGGGAATTCTTTATTGGATGAAAAGGTAATTTCTGATCCCTCAATAATTTCTCTTTCATAATTAATGCAAATCTCTTGAATACGATATTTGCTATAGAAATTGGAGTCATGCGTATCAATCACATATTCAATATATTTCACGTTATTAACATGACCATTTAAGTCTGTATCACAATATCTCGCTTTGCGAGAATCCACTATTGATAAATCAGTGCCGACCACTCTTTCTGGTAAAGAAATGTCATCAGGATGTTTTTCACTAGGATAGGCAATCGCATCAGCGACAGGTCTCATAATGACTTTATGAGTGTTCGCATCTAATAATGTCCAACACGCTGAACCAGCGACTAATAGTTCTCCATCCTCAGAATAGATTTGATAAAATCTCGGGAATAAGAAAGTCATAATCTCTCCAGGATGAGTTTTCACAATGACTGTATCTAACATCTTTGGAAGTTTATAGATAGTCACTTTCATCCTTGTAATGACCCAGCACATCCCTTTATCCCAAATTTCTTTTTTTCCCAAGTCTAAAAGTTCAGAGTGATTTGTGGACACAATCTGGAAATATTGGAAAATGGACGATAATTTAAGTTCAAAATGATTATCGACATCTCCACTAGAGACAAAGAATTTTTCTACATACATATTAGGCAGTTAAAAGTGGGACTTTAGCCATCAATTCTATGAATTGTTTGGTAGTTAAATCACCATATGTGACGGCATCGGCAGGAATGATGCGTTTATCTGGGTCTGGGTCATTATCATACGCTCGGATGTTGGCAGGAATATTTGATGTTAATAAATTACCTTCAACCGTAATCATGCCATCGGCTTGCAAAATACCGAGTTTTTGATTTTCCATCCAATATTTCATATTATCAATCATTTGATTAATGCCTTTTGGATTTGTTCCAACACCATCGCCACCTAGTGTATATGAATTACTTTCATATGTGGCAAAAGGTTCTGTTGATTTATTCGGATTACCAGTGATCCAAGCTTCATCGGATTCAATTAGCAAATATTTCCACATGCTATTTAAATTGCCATCACTATCATAGATGTTATCTTCGAAGGCTTTAATTAATTGCATGTTGTTAATGGCGTTACCAATACCACTAATTGTCGTGTCTTCTGGTAAAGCGTTGATAAATTTATAATTAGCTAAATCATCACCAAAGATATCTTTGATAGTGAGATTATTTTTCATTGCATTAAAAATCTCATCGGAATTTTTAATTGGCGTGTGTCTAATTTTATATAGTGGGGATGTTGGTTCAATATTAATGACATCTTTTAATTCTAATTCATCAATCGAGGCATCTAATTCTTTAAGTCTTGTTGGTTTATTACATAAAGTCACATATAAATCCCAATCGGTTGGACGTTCTACATCAATATCAAAGACACGTTCAACTAGACCGCTTCTATCAAGTGTGCCCACACCATTAGCGACATATTTATCTTCACTATTTTTGGCGATTACTAAGTGATCTTTGTCAAAGAAAGATTTAATAGTGACATAGTCAGTCGCAACATATCCTTCCGCGGTTTTATCATTGCCGTGAGAGAAAATTACTTCACCATAATCTTCATAATTGATATGAACTGGATTGCCAGTGTAATGAACTGGGTCTGCGGTATTACCGAGTAATTTTTTCATAGCGGGCGGTAAGGAATCATAATTATTTGATTCATAGACATCTGATAAGTAAAAATTATCTAAAGCTTCCGACATTTCATTGATTTTTGTGCCATTATCTCTAAAAGTCTTTAAAATCTTTGGAGATGTATCAGTAATATCAAAAACATCGCTAACTAAAAGATTGCCAATCACATCATCTTCTTGTAATTGTTTGAGGGTTTTATCTTTTAAGGCATCTAATACATTATCTTCTGGATTATCCCCCACTACATCTCGAATTCTTATCGAATCAATTTTGTCTCGGACAAAATGTTCATTATCTAAAAAGTCACCGATTGTATAAGAGTGTTCGAAATTAAAGGAACCATCTTCATTTCTTTCATAGCAAAAGACTTTCATAATGGCGTCACTATCTTCGCTAACACCAAGAAGTTTGCCAAGTTTGGCTTCTTGTTTAACGATGTCGATGAGATATTGTGGAATATCAGTATATTGTTTAGTTTTTAATTCATCTATATCTAAGGTAAAACCAGCTCTTTCATCTAAGGCATCGTTTAATTTACCTAGATATGTATCAATTAATGGGGTGACTTTTGATAAACCGCCCAAAGTCATATAATCAACTTCTTTGTTAACAAAGCTCATGACTGCATCAAAGGCAGTTTTTTGTTGATATTCAACAGTTAAAACAGTATCAGCGACATCCGGACCCGCTAATCCTAATATTTCACCTAAGGTAAATTGAGTGCCCACAATAGCAATGCCACCTGCCACCGCGACAAAAGCAAAAATGAAACCACCGATGAAAGAGAGTAGACATTTCCACCAGGTTCCTGATGATTTTTTTTGAATAATTACCATAGAATTATCCTCCGAATGTTTTGCTATTATGAACTATTTCTATTTATTCATTATAGCGAGTAATTAACAATTATTAAATTCAATTCAATAATTGATCTAAATTTTCTAAATTGTAGAAGTCGGAATAGTCGATCAAATGATCGACGGGTGCACCATTTTCATCACCTTCCCAAATTCTTGTTTTTTCATCAAAATAGCCGATATGGAGGTTAGAAGAATGGAAGAAATGTTCACCAGTTGGTAAATATGATTCTTCAACAGCACATTCTCCACCACCAGAATTTTGACCAACAATAGTCGCGTAGCCATTTTTACTTGCGTAATATGGTAAAGCGTTGCCACACGAGAAGGAATATCCACTAGTCAAGATAGCGAATTTAAAGGTATTACCAAAGCAATCATTTTCATCATATTCTTCATCCCCGTTTGCATCTACTGATGTAACATCTTTTTCCACCAATAAAGACTTATCATCCATAAAATATATTGGGGCTTTGTTATCTTTAGATATCAACGCTAATGTTTTCATCAATATACCAACAACACCACCGCCATTAAGTGAGACATCAATAACAACTGTATCGACCCCACCATGATTTTTGATTTCGTTGAGTGTTTTTACAAAGTTGAAATAAGAATCAGTTTTATATAAATCCGGTTTTAATTCATCGCCGTTATAAGCATTCTCATCAAAGGTAAAACTATCAAAAGAGTAGAAGGCGAGTTTACCGCTATTAGAATAGAGGACATCACCAGGTTTTTTATTTAAATTTTGATAGAAAGTTCCTCGTGAGGAGGATAATTCAGTTCTCACCCTCACTAAATTTTGGATGCGTGAACCGCCATAACGATAGGCTTGGGTAAACCATGGAGCAGTTTCATCTTCATTCATAGCACTATGACCATCATCTAGTAAACCAATTGCAGCGTATAAAGCTTCATTGCGTTCAGCTACATTAGCAGAAAAGAAATAATCATAATATGATTGGCTCATATAATATTTCACCATCGAGCCAATTTTCCTTGTGTAGGCTAATCCATAACGATTATCCATAATAAAGAAGAAGGCGTTTGCCCTATCTTGTATGATATAGTTAGGCATAGTAGGTAGATTTAAATCTATATATGACTTCATTTCGTTAAATGGAGTCATTTCTTTATCGTTATCTAGATATTTGAAACTCGTTAATTTTTCATAATCATCGTATTGAATAATACGATTGTAATTATAAAGATGACAAATACCAGTATCTGATGATAAAGCAGAATCTAATAAAGATAATGGGTAATATGTTACACCATTACGACGACTAACACGATATGAGGTATTGCCATAATATGATGCGCCATTTCTTTCCATTCCTCTCACAGTGTCAGCGGTTGTCGACATTTGCGCATATAGAGAAGATTTTGAATAATCTTTTGCTTCTTTTAGTAAACTAGATAGGGAACCAGCAGAATAGATTTCCTTATCTTTTGGATATATCTCCATAAGAAATAAATAATTACCATCTTCATCTCTGACATAAAAAGAGGTATTTTCATATTCGTCATAATATTCAATTTTATATCCATCGATAATGTGCGGTTTAATGAGATTACTATATGTTTCAATAGAAACATAAGGCACCAAATCTGCTCCGTGGATAGTTTTAAATTCAAAATCATTAAGTTTATATTCTTCCACGTTTTTGCCACTTTCTAAATCTCCCATTAAGGAATAGACACCGATGGTTTTATCATCTAAGGAAGATAGACCAAAAGAACAACCAGCGATTGGTAAAACCATAACCATGGATAACGCTAATAATGTTTTATTAATAATCTTGTTCATTGTTCATCCTCCTTTACATTAGTAATTCATTCGCTGGCGCAAATGATGTGGAACCAACATTTGATATATATGCTTCAGAAAAGAGCAGGTACCAATTTGGTTTCTCATCACGATCCTTATGTGAACCGATTAGTTTTCCTGATTGAGTGGAATTGACATATAGCCTAATTCTTAAGGCCACATTGTCTAATGGATTAAGCTCAATAGTTATCCTTGAAAATGTGAGGTAGTAACCACTATTGATTAAATCAGGAGCGCAGATATCAATAAATTGTTCTCGCACTTCTTTTTTAGTGGATTCATATTTATTTTTACTAATACGAGTGAAGTCATTTTCCTCAAAATATGTTTGATTCAAATCACTAATTGTAAATAAGTCATCTTGGTATTTTTTGTTTTTAATCTCATTTGTTAAATCGCTCTTTTTTAAGGAATACGCCATCCTTTCTTCTTTAGAATAACCTTGTAGAGCGAATGTGTAATAATTGTGATCGAGATTGATTAAACCGCTATTGCAGATAGATAAATAATCATCTAATTCAGGGAGAGTATATTTAACATCATTAGTAAAGAAACAGGTCTTGTCACAGACATAATTCTTTTGGTAATGACGATAATAATCATAACTACCATCTTCATTAAAATATCCTTTTATAGTTGATGTGTAATTATCTCCAATAGAACTAAAAGTACTATATAATTCGGAGAAATCTGCTGTATCAACATTTTCAACGCTATCAGATAACTCATCATATAATGGCTCAACTTTTTGAGGCTGAGGGTTATCTTCAAGATTATGGTTGTCTGATTCATCCTCACCAGTTTCATTTGGATTGCTTGGGTTAATATAATCTTCTTGCGATTCTGGGAGGATATTTTTATTATCAGCGCTTTCACTATCTTTGTTGCAACCAGTTAAACTCAAACTGAACAATATTGATAAAAGAGATAAAATTTTAAATTTCATGGTTATATTATTACACAAATTTGTTTTAACAAAAAGAGTCAATAAATCAGGCATGGTTAAATATAGTGTGTAATAAAAACTAGACCCAAAATGGGCCCAGTTAATTATACAACCTATTTAGTTATTAAAGGGCTGAAATGGTTATACCAGAAGTAATTTCATTCCCGGACCAAACAAACGCTGAAGTATCAACATTTACCGTGTATGAATCCTTATCGTTAATGAGGGTTGTGCCTAAAATATTATTAGTTTTCTTATCGACACCATCTTGATAGAAGTAGAAGAACACACCGGTGACAGATCCGTTGAAATGAACGCTAATTGTGTAATTGTTATTGTTTTTTATAAACAATTCATCATCAGAACCCCAAGTACCACAAACACCCTTTTGATTATCGGTTAAATGGATTCTAAAACCATATGGTCTTGGATCCCAACTTGACCAAGAACTGTCATCATAAGTGAAGGTGAATAAAACTGTTTTATAATCGTTTCTAACTAAATAAATTTCATCAGAACTATTCAAATAAAAATTGTAGTTACCATCAAATTTAATTGATATATCATTTCCCACTTTTTCTGCAAAATAGTAAGTGGTACCTAAAGCATTGAACCAAGCTGTATCGCCATTATCTTTAAGTTGACAAATTTGATAACTTCCGGAACCTAATGATACGTTTTCAATTTGAGCGTGGTTTTCGCCACTTGCAGGCATTGCTCTACCACCAGAAAGTTGCCAATCGTAACTACCGCCGAATGAACCCACAAGGTAATAACCAGGGGTTACTAAACCAGAGTATACTCTTGCTTCAGCAAGTAAATTGCTTCCACTTGTCAATTTTCCACTATCACTTTCTGAGGCGTAAAGACTAATGTGTAAATAACCACCAACATCATTAATGACAATTGACTTTGGTGATAAATAATGGAGGGCACCATCTTGAAGCAACATTGGTGCGGCAAAATATTGGAATTTCTTCAATAATTTATCGTTATATTCATTATTTTCATCAAGTGTTAAATCTAAAATGTCATGGTAATAATTCCCATCGTTATAACCCCAATCACCCGCAACAATAGAATCGACTAAATCTGGGAGTGTGAAGAAATAATCTGTCATAGTCTTTCCTGTCACAGTGTAATCTATAGTACGATTATCGCTTGTTAATCCAGCGATTCCATCTTCACTTCTGAAATGAATCATATTTCCTTCGCCGTCATTTGCATAGCCACTATTAATATTTGTAAACCCACCATCTAAATCGCCCATTAATAAGGCTCCTGGAGCATAGTAAGTCGTTCTTTGTTGAATTGCGTGGTTAGCGTGGAAATATCCTGTTTCAAAATCAACATTATTTGTATCTAAATAAATTGAGGATTTTTTAGTGTATCTTCCTTGTGAATCTATATATTTATTCATCATCGCTTTCAAAGCGGTAACTTGTTCATCACTAAGGTTTGTAGCGTCAGCCACTCTAACTTTACTGGCCATCCCTAAAGCACCAACGCCTATCATTAAAGATGCGCCAAAAACTAAAATTTTCTTCATATGTTTGTCCTCCTTATGTAGGAATCTGATTTTAATATATCATTAAAAACTTGAACAGAGCTAGATTTTTTGATATTCACAATATTCAAAAAGAAAAACGCCCAACCGAAGCTGAGCATCATATATGTATTATAAGTTAATTGGATGAATTATCTTCTTCCAAGCCTTTAGAGAGTTCTTTTTGCTCATCGTTAAAGGCTTTGGCTTTTTTAATTACTTTTTTGGTCACTGTTTGTTTTGGTTCGTCTTTTGCCATATGAACAGTGAGTTGTTGGATTGCGTTTTCTGGCTTAAATGTGCATTCTTCACTGGTAAAATTGCCAAATTCATTAATAGAAACTTGACGGTTATTAGTATTATTTACGGTATTATGCTCGTCTCTTACCATAAAATAACAATTTAATTATTTCAAAATAGTCTTCAAATAATTAATAAATTTGAAAAGTAATAATGACTTCTTTTTTTCGGTTTTTATGAGTGAATTTAATTATTTGTTTATATTGGTTGTAGTTTAATTTTTGCCTTAATTTTTATCTTTGTTATTTATTAGTAAAACATTATTAAAACAAAATAATTAATGGAAAATTGAATTATTTTTTAAATAAGTGATATGATAAATGGTGAAAGAAGGTCATAAATAATGGCAAAATTAGACGAAAGAATTTGCATTATTGGCGGCGGGCCAGCTGGTCTTTCTGCTGCCATGTATCTCGAGAAAAAAGGATACACAAACTACGTCATCTACGAAAAGCTCAATAAAGTTGGCGGTAAATGTTGGTCACCAAAGATTAAGGTGAAACATAATGGCGTAGAAGAAGAAAGAAGTTTCGAAACCGGTGCGATTATGGGTGCGATTACCTATCACGCAGTGAGTGAAATGGAAGAATTCGGTGGTTATTACCACACTGGTCCAGATTGGAAGCCAGGTGAACCAAATATGAGAAGAGAATTCCGTAAAATCACTGGTGAAGTCGATCATCCGTTTGAACCAAAAGTGAATTTCTCCTTCAAAAAGCTTGCTGGTTTATTAAAACTCAAAAAGCAAATGAAGAAACTCAACCAATTAATGCAAACAAAATATGTTGGTTACGATTGCTATGGACACTTAGGTGTCGCTAAAGGCGAATACTATGGTATTTCTAAAGGTGTTGATGGCTATTGTGGCGCTACCAAAGAAAATTCATTCCCAAATTACATTAAAGGTACAAATCCAAATCTAAAAGATTTGACGCTTCCATACTCTGAATTCTGTAAATTAAATGGTGTGGAAGAAGTTCAAAGAATTTGGATTGCTCCATTTACATCATTCGGCTATGGCTTCTTCGATGAAATTCCAGCAGCCTTAGTTATGAAATATCTCGATGTCACTACCGCTCTTGAATTTGTCAATATGAAATTATGGACATGGCAAGATGGCACACAACAAATCTTTGAACACGTCAATAAGAAATTACAACATCCTGCAGTTTTAGAAACAGAAGTTGTCAAAGTTGAACGTCCAGAAGGTAAAGTCTTAGTGACAATCAAAGGTAAAGACGGCAAACAAAAAGTCGAAGAATTCGATAAATTAGTCGTCACAACCCCACTTGATTACTTCATTAAATTCGCTGATGCGACTGAAGAAGAAAAGACCTTATTCAGTAAGATTATCCATGAAAGATATATCAATTACATCGCAACATTTGAAGAAGGTAAGAGCCCAACCATCTCTGGTTACATGGTTGAAAACATGGTCCCAGAAAGACTTGGACACGCCATGGTTTATTACAACAGATGGCAAGACCTCGGTGCTGATTGCCCAGCGACAGTCTATTCTTTAGCAAACCACACAGGTTCCGAAGATGTGACCTATGAATTTGCCCAAAAGACAATGGATGAAGATATGGCGCAAGTCGGCTTCCCAATTAAAGAAAAATTATATCCACAAGAAGTTTACTACTGCCCACACGTTTCCGCGCAAGATTACGCTGATGGTTGGTATGATAAATTAGAAGCATTACAAGGCAACAAGAATACATATTTCGCTGGTGAAATTATTTCCTTCGGTGATATGGAAGATACCTGTGCTGCTAGCAAAGATATCATCGGTAGATTCTTCTAATCGATAATTCAATCTAAAAAATAAGGACCACTTGTGGTCCTTTTCTATTTGTGAATTTTAGAAATCTTTTTTGTAAGTCTGTCTTCTCGCTCTTTCAGTAATATTAATGCCTTGTAAGGTGTTAAGCATATGTAAGTTTGTTGTTAAGATAGGATCTAAGACAAAATCTTCGATATCACATTTTTGTAATGTTTTTGATAAATTGTTTAACGCTAAGGCGTGTACACCACTATTGCGGTAATCTGGATCGACAGCAAATATTGCTAATTCTAACTTCTTTGGATGTTTGATTGTTCTTAATAATGGGAGGGCCGCCATTAACATTCTGCCCTTAGCTTTTCTAAGCACGTCTCCAATGTAAGGAAGGTTAACAATAAAGGAGACAACTCGGTCGTTTTTATCAACGATACAAGAGAAATATTTGACATTAATGATCGTCGCGAATTGTTTTAAGGTCGCCTCTTTTAAATCCCCTTCTAAAGGAATGTAATTATCTAATTGAGAATAGGCTCTGTTATAGCAATCAAAGAAAGAATCACCATATTTTTTAACGATATCTTTAACTTTCATTGTTAAAGCGATATCGCGAAATTGGCCATCTCTTTTTGAGATAATATCAGCAATCTTTTCAAAACGAGGGTCAATTCTTTTAAAATCGGCGCGATGTTCAATCCATTCCGATTCTTTTTCATAACCAAATTGTTCCATATGCTTATGATAATATGGATAGCAATATGCGGTAGCGTAGGTGGAATATTCATCAAATCCAGTCGTGAGCATTCCCTCTCTATCTGTGTCATTAAAGCCCCATGGGCCATGAATTCTATTCATTCCCATTTCTCTTCCCCAATTAATGACTGCTTCTAATAACTTAGAAGAGACTTCAACATCGTCAATGAAATCAAAACGATTGAATCTCACATTTTTCTCGTTAAATTTCTTATTTGATTCGTTGACAATAATACCGGCAATACGTCCCACTACTTCGCCATCTTTTAACGCTAAAAAACATTTCACATCACTAGTGCCTTTGGATAAGTTTTTCTTATCATCACAAATGTTGATGTCATCACTAATAAAAGATGGAACATAATATGGACAATCTTTATATAGTTTTATTGGAAATATAGCGAATTGCTTTAATTGTTTTCTTGTTTTAACTTCCACTATCTCTATCATTTTAAAATCCTCACTTAGTGATTATATCACTATTAGGTCTTTTTTGACCATTATCAAAATATCATTGATGACTCTTTTACAAAAGTTTGGCTTCTTCTCTTATTCCCAGTTCCGGGAATATTAATTGATAAAAAAATCATAGGACAATTTTACATAAAAAAAGCAAGTATCACAAGATACCTGCTTTTATAGATAAGTTTAAGTCAATTAGAATTTACGATTTTGGAAAGCTTTGAGGCCTAAATATTCAGCGTCTTCGCCTAATTCTTCTTCGATTCTTAATAATTGATTATATTTGGCCATACGGTCTGTTCTACTAGCAGAACCGGTTTTGATTTGACCAGCATTGACAGCGACCGCTAAATCTGCAATTGTGGCGTCTTCTGTTTCACCAGATCTATGGGAGACCATGCATGTGTAACCATTAGATTGTGCTAATTTGATAGCGTCTAATGTTTCAGTTAATGTACCGATTTGGTTAACTTTGATGAGGATGCTATTAGCGATACCTTTAACAATACCTTCTCTTAAGATAGCTGGATTTGTCACGAATAAGTCATCACCGACTAATTGGACTTTATCACCGAGTTTTTCAGTGAGTTTTTTCCAACCTTCCCAGTCAGATTCTGCTAAACCATCTTCGATGGTAATGATAGCAGGATATTCTTTGACCATTCTTTCTAAGTATCTAATCATTTGGTCAGTGGTTTTCTTACCTTCTTTAGATTTTACTAAGTTATAAACACCATTACCTTCATAGAATTCAGAAGATGCAACATCCATACCTAAGAAGATTTGTTCGCCTAACTTGTAGCCAGCTTTTTCAACTGCTTCAGCGATTAATGCTAATGGTTCTTTATTGCCTTTCTTACAACTTGGGGCAAAACCACCTTCATCACCGACGCCTGTTTCATAACCATGAGCTTTAACGACTTTTTGTAAAGTGTGGAAGATTTCTGTGCCTGCTCTTAAAGCTTCTCTGAAGTTTTCAAATCCTGCTGGGATAATGAAGAATTCTTGGAAGTCAACGCTTGATTGTGCGTGAGCACCACCATTGATGACGTTCATGCATGGGGTTGGGATTGTTTTACCATTTGTACCACCAATATAGCGGTATAAAGGCATATGTAAGGATTCGGCTGCTGCTCTTGCTACTGCAAGGGAAACACCTAATAATGCGTTAGCGCCTAGATTGCTCTTGAATGGAGTGCCATCTAATTTAAGCATTGCTCTATCAATGCCTAATTGATCTGTTACTTCCATACCTTCGACGACTGGTGCTAATTTTTCATTGACGTTTGCGACAGCTTTTAAAACGCCCTTACCTAAGTATCTTGTTTTGTCACCATCTCTTAATTCTAAAGCTTCTCTTTCACCAGTTGATGCACCTGATGGAACGATAGCGCGTGCTTTAATACCATTGTCTAAAGTAACTTCGACTTCAACGGTTGGGTTGCCTCTGCTATCGAGAACTTCACGACCATGAACTTTGACTATTTTTGCCATTATAAATATCTCCTTTTAAAAAGTTCGTAATCATTATATGAGAAAATCTTTGATTTTGATATAGATTTATAAAAAAATGAACAATTTTTCTGTTCATTCTTTAAAATTTTATATTTTATAGGTAGAAATTATTTAGATTTTAACGACAAATTGCGATTTTCAATCAAGAATTCGAGAATTTCTTTTCTTTTAATGATGCCAATATAGAGGCCTCGGTCATCCACTAAAGGGATAAAGTTTTGATTTAACGATAATGATGTGACTTCAATAATTGATGCATCAATACTTAATGATTCATATGGGCGATGACTTTCTACTGCATCAATTGGAATCTTTTCTGCTAAAAGCATACTAAAGTTAGGTAAACTTGTGACATACCTTAATAAATCACCTTCAGATATTGTTCTTAAATATTTACCATCTTTATCAACAATTGGAATAGTAGAAAACTTATGAACTTTAAATATATCTAATGCATTTCGTAAAGAAGTGCCCTCAATTAAATAATTAGTGCCCTTTTTAGGCGTTATTAAAGCAATAATCGATTTCATACTTTTATAGTATCAACCAAATAAATATTCTTCAATTTTATTCGATTCACGGAAAAAGTAGAAAAAATATGCTACAAAGTAGCATTTAAATTTCACTAAAAATAATGTGCAACTAAAATCGTTTTTTTCAGAATAGTTTATGAGGAGGTATTTTTTATGCCAATAAATAATGGTTTATTAAAAGAAGATGAATTTGTTTACTTTTTAAACAGAAAAAAGGCCGATGTTTTATCTGCGAATCTCAAAAATATGTTAAGGGCTCTATTTGGAATTGTAGACCCAAAATTGCTTATTTATTGTAAGAAGACAGTGAATTACATCAAGCCTGATATCATCATCAGACATCGCAAAATTGAAAAAGCCGTTTCTTTAAAGAGCGGTCGCTCTCAGGTTCTTCATAACGAACAAATAAAACCTTTTATATTGTTTTTAAGAAGTTTGGGAGTGTCCAAACGCACTCAACAAACTATACTTTTGTTCCACTATGGTGATGGAACAATGGATGGAACCGGGGAAAAACGTTATTCACAAGCGGACATTACTAAAAAGTTAGGTGATCGAATTCAAGCCGCTAATTATGAGCTCAACAAAGATTTAAGTTTAATTGAAAAGTTTGTTGATCGCATAATCTTTGATGGTGTGGACCCAGAAGCGAGAAAAGCAGACGCTATTTATTATGGTGATGTTGAAAAAGGTGTAGTAGTAACTAGAGAGCAAATGAAAAAGCATTTAGCGGCGAAAGACTGGTCTTTTTACGATATTTTACATATTGGACCAATTGCCCTCACTGCTGGTGCTAGATACGTTGATAGACCAATTAAAAACGAAAAGAAACGCCACACAATTGAATGCTATTGGCCGCGTTTTGCAGCAGATATGGAATATATATCTAAACGTTATAATTGCTACCACACGCCTTATTTGCAAAAAGCTCCAGCCAAGTAATAGACGAAGTTTTGGATGAGGTCGTAAAAAAACGACCCTCAATGAAGGTCGTCATGTTCGAATCTGGTCGGGACGACAGGATTTGAACCTGCGACCTTCAGTTCCCAAAACTGACGCGATACCAAGCTACGCTACGTCCCGAGCGATTTATATTCTACACCATTTTGATATTTTTTCAAAATGTTTTGTTTATTTTTATAAAAAATAAAAAATAGATTATAAGCGAAGGGGCTGGTATCGCGGCAGTTTTAGAATGTTTTTAAGAGTGTCTTCCTCTCATCTGTCGCTTACTTGTTCGTTGTGGACACGCAAATTAAAAGACCGATTACTCGGTCATTGTTTTCATTTGGCGCGCCTCACAAGAATCGAACTCGTAACCTCCAGATTCGTAGTCTGACACTCTATCCAGTTGAGCTAGAGGCGCGTATTGGCGTTTGGGCTGTAAGTTTTTTGGAGGTTCCTGCCGGATTCGAACCAGCGATCATTGAGTTGCAGTCAATTGCCTTACCAACTTGGCTAAGGAACCATCCTCACAGCGCATAGTATTATATCATTTACTAAAAAAATGTATCAAGCATAAATTATATTTATTTAAATAAGAAAAAGGGGATCGTTTTCGACCCCCTAAATGATTGACTTATTCTTGGCTTTTTAATCTTTTAATTCTAGTCTTTTTCTTAACAATTTTTCTAATTGCAAAGTAACCGACTAAACCAAGGATAGCAGCGACTTCCATAGCAAATAAGACAATTGCCCATGCTGGTAGGGAATTAGATTTAAATCTTTCCCACATCGCCATCACATATTCATTGTTCTTGCCGTAATCTTTCATAACTGAACAACGATTAAGTGTTTCTAAGTCAGGATATTGGCAATAAAATTGTCTACCAACCGCCGGAGAAGCATTACCTTCTTCATCAACGCAATAATATGTTGCAGTATAGAAATACATGTCTTCTGCTTCATATTCATCAACAGTGCCGTCAAAGTAATGAGACAAATCAACTCTTTGTACGCCTGCATCTGCGTTTAAAGCAACACCAGCGTTAATCTCTTCATAATCATCAGGATTAGCAAATAAGGCATCAACGATTAATAAATCACCGTATTTCTTTACGACTTCTGTTTCTTCATCGTTTTCATCAAGCAAGTAAACTGGAAGATATTCATTCTCTTCTTCAGTTTCTCCTTCAATTAAATAATAGAGTTCATAATCGTTATTAGCAACATTATGAGTTGCAACCATACAATCGGCATAATCGAGTGGATCTTCGCTATATTCATCTTCGCCCAATTTCATATAAATAGGGTAATATTCATATGTGTATTTCTCCACTTCGACTTCTTGATAAATTTCATCAGTTCTGATGTCATACCAATCTCTAACAAGATCAATTGTGGAGTCACCACCCATAAATGATGTGTAACCAATATAGTACATATTTTGGGCCACTGGCGCATCACATTCATATTCATTGCCTTCGTCATCTTTTAAAGTAAATCCATCAGTTTTGCAAAGGAAATTGAGGAATTCATGGGCTAAATCAAATTGTTCTTGACTTCTCTCATTATCTTTTAGTTTTGGCATTACCCAAGCATCAAACCATAAGTTAGAGCCATCAACTGGAATGGAATAACAAAGTTCTTTAGTGTTTTCACCAACTTGTAATCCATCTTCACCTTGGTCCATAGAATAAACAGCGTCACCGCTCCAAGCGAGGTTAATACCAATCTTGCCTGTGATGATATCTTGCTTACCACTATCGACTTCTAAACCGAAGACGTTCTCTTTCAATTTATTTAATTCTTCTTCGACTTCTCTGACATAGTTTTCATCAGATCTATTAAAGATTTCATCAAATTTTTCTTTATAGGCCGCAAGGTTTTCTTCTGTTGGATCATCATCGTAGGCTTTTCTAGCGGCTTGGATTTCTTCTAAAAATGTATGAATGACTCCAATGGCATAGGTATCGCGCATACTATCCTTAACAGAAATTGTGTTGTTATATTTACTGTCCCATAACACATCCCAAGTAAACATATCAGCGATAACTTCATCAGCGGAATAACCACGTTCAACAAATGTATTATATTCAGGATTAAATAAGATACCTAAAGTACCCCACATATAACCAACAGCGTAGTCTTTTAATTTGACATCTTTATCCTCTTTAATAATGTGACCATCAATGTTATCAAAAACATCTTTAATAATTGTAGAGGCTTTAGAATCATCTCCATAATAGTTAGGCACTAAATCTTTATTTAACGGCACCAACATATCGCTAGCGATTAATTTTTGAATCATATAATCACTTGGACACATTAAGTCATATAAAGCTTTACCGGTTTGCATTTCACTATAAAGAGTTTCGTTAGTATCGGTGGTGTCATAAATAACTTGAACATCACCGTATTTCGCATATTTTTCCTCATCTTGCATGATGTAGGCTGCGAATTGTTCTGTTAAGTCCATTAAATCTTCATCGGATTCTTGGACATAAATATAGTCTTCCATGTTCAAAACACGTAAGATTGTTGATTTGCTCTTTTCTTCACCAGCACAAGCGCTTAAAGGAGCAAGCATAACAGCGATGCCTAAATAGGCAAATAGTTTATTCTTTTTCATTATTCTCTCCCCTTTCTCACTTTTGCTTGTTTCGCTTTTTGGTTACGATAGATTGTCACGAGGATGACAGCGATGACCACAGCGATAAAAATAATTGTGGTTAAAGATCTCATTTCCACAGGAATTGGACCTTTTTTAATTTTGGCTTGCACTAAAGTAGATAATGTTTCAATTTTACCAGCGCCTGAGAGTAATCCATTGCCACGTGTGAAGGCAGTGATGATAAAATCATCAAGCGACAAGGTAATTGATAATAAGAACCCACTTAAAATACCTGGTAATATTTCTGGAATTAAGACTTTGCGAAGTGCAACACTTGGTTTTGCGCCTAAGTCTAAAGCGGCTTCATACATAGAAGGATCCATTTGTTGAAGTTTTGGTTTCACAGAGGTGTAAACAAATGGAAGGGCTAATACGACATGGCCAATTAATAATGTCCAGAAACTGAATAAATAATCTTTAAAAATGACGTTTCCTAAGAAAACAAACATAACAGTTAAAGAGAAAGCGATGACTATTTCTGCGTTAACAATACTAATTTGTGTCGCACCTTCAATTAATTGTTTGGCTCTTTTCTTACTATAGAAAGTGCCAACAGCACCTAAGGTGCCTAATAAGGTCGCTACCATTGCAGAAACAAAAGCAATAATTAAGGTATTACCTAAGGCAACCATAATTTGACTGTCTTGGAATAAGGCTGGATAAAGATTAAAGGTAAATCCACTCCATTCACCAACGTTAGTGGCTTCTGTAAAGGAGAAAGCGATTAACACTAAAATTGGCAAATACATTAATAAAAGGATTAACCAAATGTAGATTTGTCCGAATATTTTTTTCATCATAAACTGACACCTCTGCTTTCTTCTTCCTTACCAAAGTTTTGTGTAATTACTAAAGTAAGTCCGATTAATATGAGCATAATCAACGCCATGAACGATCCATCATGCCAGGCTTTGTTAGAGAACTCTAAGCTAATGTAGTTACCAAACAAAGTAATTTTGCCTTCGGATAATGTATCAGAAATAACATAAGAAGACATGGTTGGCATAAATGTCATAGTAAAGGCTGAGACAATACCAGGAACTGATTGAGGCAAGATACTCTTAAAAAAGACTTGCACTGGGTTAGCGCCCAAATCCGCTGCCGCTTCAATTTGCGATTTATCAAGCTTCAACATAGTTGTGTATAAAGGAAGGATGACGAATGGTAAATAGTTTTGTACCATACCAATTAAAGTTGCTAAATATGGAGCGTTACCACCATTGATACCCATCCAAGTTAATAAGTCACGAGTAGCACCTGTTCTTAACACGAAGTTAATCCACATTGGAGCAACAAATAATGTGACTAATACTGCGTTTTTATTAACTTTCTTATCCGCTAAGAAATAGGCTAATGGATAACCAATTAATAAGCAGATTAATGTAGTTTGTAAGGCAATAAAGATAGAAACAAGCAATACATTTAACTTTGACCAATTGGTGAAGAAGTTAATAAATGCTTGGAAAGAAAACTTAACTGTTACTACTCCGGTACTCCAATCTGTTGTCTCATAGGAGAATGCGTAGCCGACAATAATAAGAATCGGAACGATGATAAACAAGATGAGGAAAAGAGCATATGGGATGCCTAAATATTTTCTTTGGAAAACGAAATGGCGTTTGGCCCCACTATTCTTTGACATATTTCTTAATGTCACCTTTCAATTTGAGTTTAATTTTTTCTTTTGGAACGGTAATCCAAACGATATCGTTAACATTCCATGTGTACATGGTTTCGAAAATAAATTCTTCTTCTAATTCAGTTCTAATCATTACTTGATAGTGATCACCTTTATAAACTGTGTCAACAATAACACCGCTTAAAGCTTCTTCATTTTCAATATCACTGACTTCAACATCGGCTAAATCGATTTCAGCAATGACATCCGCATCATCTAAATCATAGACTTTGCCATCTTTACCAATAAGGTAATCTTCCTCATCGATGTGACTGCCAGGTAATAATTGGGTCACATCACATTCAAATGGAAATTCAGAAATCATCACTCTATTCTTGTTATCAATCCAAGCTTCAGAGAAGACATTAGAAGTAACTTCTTTCTGCATGATTTGGATATTAGCAGGTTCGACTTCGATTTTTACGATATCACCAATTTCTCTTTCTTTGGTGTCTTGCGCGACCACTTCGGCTTTGCCGACCATGATAACGTATTCATAATGGACACCTTTAAAGATTTTGGTAGCGATTTTTCCAAGCAATTCTCCACTTTTTGCTTTGGATTCTTCGGTTTTTGTTAAAATGACATCTTCTGGGCGAACGACGACATCAACTTTTTCATTTAATGGGAAATCATCAACGCAATCAAAAACATGACCTAAGAATCTTACTTGTTTCTTACCAACCATTGTTGCGTTATAAATGTTAGATTCACCGATAAAGTCTGCGACATAAGCATTGACTGGTTCGTTATAAATATCTAATGGGGTGCCAACTTGTTGAATATATCCACCTTTCATAACGACAATTGTGTCTGACATAGTCAAAGCTTCTTCTTGATCGTGTGTAACGTAGATGAATGTAATGCCTAATTTCTTATGCATTTCTTTTAATTCAATCTGCATTTCTTTTCTCATCTTGAGGTCTAAAGCACCTAAAGGTTCATCTAATAAGAGAATCTCTGGTTCATTAACAATCGCTCTTGCAATAGCAACACGTTGTTGTTGACCGCCTGATAAAGTAGAAATATCACGGTTTTCTAATTCTTCTAAATCCACGACTTTTAACGCTTTTGCGACTTTCGCATCAATTTCTTTTGCGGTTAAGCGTCTGAATTTTGTGACTTGATTGCCTTTCTTGTCAGTAGCTTCGTAAGGAATCTTTTTAAGTTTTAAACCAAAGGCCACGTTATCATAGACATCTAAATGTGGGAATAACGCATATCTTTGGAAGACCGTGTTAATTGGTCTTTTGTATGGTGGAATCTTTGTGATATCCTCACCATTAAGTAAGATTTTACCCTCTGTTGGTGTTTCAAAACCCGCGATCATACGTAATGTCGTTGTCTTGCCACAACCGGAAGGGCCTAAAAAGGTGACAAATTCGCCTTTTGTAATGTCAAGGTTAAAATCATCAACAACTGTCGTATTGCCAAATGATTTACAAACACCTTGAAGAGAGATAATACAGTTTTCTTTTGCCATATTGTCCCAAATCCTCCTTAAAAAATAACGAACAATAATTGAGTAATTATTTTCGCGAAAAATATACATTAAAAATTTAATAAAATACAAGCAATTTTTTTGCTAATTTTTTTGGGGGTGTTTTTGATAACCTAATTTGAGATTATTTTTAATATGTTTTTCGATTTATCGAAACATTTTCAAAATTAACCCCCATTTTTTAAGTGATTTTTTTGACGATTTTTTGCATCGTTTTTTTTGCTTAAAAACTCCCATCAATTTTTTGAGCATTTTTTTGACGATTTTTTCACCTATTTTTTGATGGTTTTTCTTGCCTAGTTTCTCACGCGTATTTATAATTCATATAGGATTTAAAAAAATGAAGAAAAAAGTTATCCTTAGTTTACTCACTCCAATCATCTGTCTCTCCACTGGTGGCTGTTTTAAAAACGTTGGTATGAAACTAACGTATGGGACTTATTTAACTAGTGAAGATGACTCTATTAATGATGCGATAAAGATTAATTATGCCGAACTTAGTTCTCGTATGGATGTTGATGGAGCGTATCGTAATGAAAACTTCTTATTAGCTATCGCTCCTACTAATGGATGTGTTTGTTGGGCTAAGTTTCAAGCTGTTTTAAAACAATTTATTAAAGATACACATTATGTTGTTTATCAAATCAATTGGAATGAATTTGGTGAAAACAATAACTTTGGTTTAACTTTCCAAGATGGCCATGTCACTTTTGCTATCGTGAGAGGCAGTAAGATAGTGAAACAATATATGTCTAATCCTGTCTTAGATTCTGTTGAGGCTTTAAAAGCTGAAGTGGATAAGTTTGTCAGAGCGCCAGACCTCTATTATGTAGATGAGCCTTTTTTAAATGACATTATTAAATATGGAGAAACCACTCTTGTCCAATATATAAGAGGCACTTGTAGCGATTGTAACTATGTTGACCCTAATGTTTTATGGCCATATCTCCATCTCAGAGATTTAAAAACACCAATGTACGTTATTGACATAGATTATTTATATCAAACAAAAGATAAAAGCACTGATTATCAAGATTTTAAAAATGAATATCGATTATCCGATGTCCGTGATCAAAACTTTGGTTATGGTAATGGATATGTACCAACCTTCCAATATTATGAAAGAGGAAAATTATTAGATGCCTCAGTCTTCTTTAACGATGAAATTGCTCGTGTCGGTGAAGAAATTAAGGTCGTTAACTCCTATTATACAGAGGAGAGATTATCACATTTAAGTTACGCTCAAAACATTCAAACCAATGTCTTAAAAGGGTTAACTTTAAGTGAGGATGATGTCTTAACGTTTAACGGTGAATTATATTGGAGACAAGACAAGGCTGCTGCTTATCATAAACCACTACTTGAAGCATTCTTAAAAACCTATACAAAATAGCAATTAATTCTGTAAAAAGGCCTTATTTATTAAATACTATAGTAAAACCCGGCGTATCTTTGGTCGAGTTTTTCTTTTAATTTTCGTTTAGTTTCTGGCTTCGCAAAACTATAGTAAATAGAGTTCAATAATAAAGAGTATACTTCATCATAAGATAGGTTAAACACTCTCTTCATAGTTCTCAATTCACCAATGGCATTTACATTACTGACAGTCATGTTATCGCTATTAATTGTGACTGGTATTCCAGCCTCCATAAATTGTCTTAACGGAACATCCTGATATGTCTTTAACGACTTAGTTTGTAAGTTACTAGTTGGGCAAAATTCAAAGCATATGTCATTTTCTTTAACGCGATTAATTGTCTCTGGATCTAGGGATAGATGAATACCATGACCAATACGTTTTGCGCCATTATCTAACGCCATCATAATCTCATCGCTACCTGTGGCTTCACCAGCGTGGATTGTAATATTTAGTTCATATTTCTTGGCTAAATCAAAGACATTTTTAAAATAAGATGATGGATGTAGTTTTTCTCCACCGGCAAGATCCACCGCCACAACTCTAGTATTTTTTAACTTATTAGCTACTTCGATAGTTTCAATATTTAACTCTTCAGAAGCATGCCTCATGCAACACAAGATGAGATTTGCCTCCATATTAGGGCATTGAAATAAGGCTTCTTCTAAACCATCCAAAGCTGCTTCCACTACCTCTAATTGAGTTAAGCCTTTTTGTATATGAAGTAAGGGGGCGAATCTTATTTCAGCATAAAAATATCCAAGGAAAGATAGTCGGTGGATTAAAGATTTAACAGCGTATTTAATGTTAGCTTTACTTTGTAATATCTTTACGGGAAGATCAAATCTAGTGAGATATTCCGCTAAAGAGGGACAATCCATTGGAACATAAATACATTGTGGAAAATCACTGCCCAAAGTAACTCCTTCACTTAAAGCAAGGTCAAGATAATCTTCAACCGCTAAAGATCCGTCTAAATGTAAATGTATATCAATCATATTATTTAAAAATTAAATAGTTAAAATCAAAATATCTTGGTTGAATCTCAATTTCTTGTTTTTCAAATTCCAAGAATCGATCAACACTATTGATAAGGATAGTGATTTGATGGCCATCGGTATAACCAGTGCTACCACCAGGTGTTCTCTTTTGATAATGCATTGGAATTAATAATTTCCAATTTTTTAATCTTTTTAATAAAAGAGCATCTAGAGCGCATATTGTATAAAAGCCATTAATTGGGGCTAAGACAATATCAATATCATTAAATTCATCATTATCAGCGATTTCATTGACATCGCCAGCATCACCTAAATGACAAATCGAATAATCTTTAAAATAAATTATTCTAGCAATAGATTTTCCTCTTAGTTTTCCACCTTCTGGATCATGATTCAAGGTAATTGATTTCATATTGAGCTCTGGAGTTTTACCACTTAATTTAACTTTATCCACTGCGTTATGGTCAGAATGATTGTGTGAGCAAAAAACATAATCAGCTTCTAAATTAACGGGTAATTGTAGTCCAGGAACAGAATCGTCTTGATATGGGTCAAAAATAATGGATACACCATCGTCGATGATTTTAAAGCACGAGTGTCCGTAATTAATGATTTTCATATATTTGCCCTCTTATAATTAATTATAAACACTTTCTCATTTGTAAAAATAGTTTCTTTATTTTTACATCAAGTTATTCTAATATAATCACAGAAAGGAATTATTAAATATGGCAAAAAAACCAAAAGATCCAAACAAAAAATCACTTTGGGCAGAATTTAAAGAATTTATCAATAAAGGTAATGCCTTTATGCTTGCAGTTGGTGTCGTTATCGGCGGTGCGTTCAACGCAATTGTTACAGCGTTAGTCAATATCTTAATGAGTGTGGCAACATGGGGTGTTCCTGGAGGCTTAAAAGGCTTAGTAACAGTTTTACCAGCATTAAACGATGCACAAAAAGGTATGGATGAAGCTATTGGTTTAGGACAAAAATTCGAATCCAGTGAACTCCAAGCTTTAGCAAAAACTTTAGCAGAAAAAACATATGGCGAAGCTACAGTTTTAGCTAATCCAAACTTAATTGAAAGTGTTAAAGCCACAATTTTAGGAAAATACACACTTCATGGATTAACTTATACCTACAACATGTCAGCAGTCATCGACTGGGGCACATTCATCAACGCTATTATTGCTTTCATCATTATTGCTATCACACTCTTTGTTATTGTCAAAGTGACAACAGTCTTAGCAAAGAAGAGAGAAGAAGCAAAAGCAAAACTTCAAGCTAAAATTAAAAAAGAAGAGCCAGCTGAAGAAGCCAAAGAAGAAAAAGCTGAATAATTCCATTCAGTATTATTAAGAGGAGACCCAAAGGGTCTCTTTCTTTTGTTCCATATTAATTAATTGATTTGCTATTGAAATTTTAATTTAACAAATGACGTGCTGGATCCATGTCTCACCTGAAAAGGGTTGGGATTATGAACAATAGTCCTGCGATTGGCACTAAAAAAGGGGCTGTTAAGAAACCTATAAGGTGACTTAGCCCCTTTTAATTTACGAAAAATAGGTGAAATCGCAAGAAATCACCTATTTTTGTTACAATACA